>NZ_AOMB01000016.1 GCF_000336675.1 Halococcus hamelinensis 100A6
GGCAAGCTCATCAAGCTCGCCGGCAAGCTCCGCGACCGCCGGAACGAGCTGAACCAGGCGGCCTCCGAGCGCGCCTCGCGACGCGACGAACTCAACGCGAAGACGCGAGAGCAGGTCGACCTCGCCCAGGAGCACCGCGAGAAACGCGACGAGCTAAACGAGAAGGTCCAGGAACACAAACAGCAACGAAACGAGCTCAACGCGAAGGCCAACGAGCTCTTCGACGAGGTCGACGACATGAAGGGCGACCTCGACCTCGACGAGGGCAAGGACCTCGACACGCTCGAATCCGAGATCGAGGACCTCGAGTTCCGCCAGCAGACCGAGGTCCTCTCGGCCGAGGACGAGCGCGAGCTCATCGAGAAGATCGAGGACAAGCGCGAGCAGTATCGCAAGCGCCAGGACGCCCTCGAGGACACCGAGGGGCTCGAAGAGGTCAAGGCCGAAGCCGAGGAGGTCCGTGCCGAAGCCTCCGAGCACCACGAGAAGGTCACCGAGCTCGCCGACGAGGCCCAGGAGCACCACAACGAGATGATTTCGGCCTACCGCGAGGCCGACGACGTCCGCGACGACGCCGACGAGTGGCACGAGAAGTTCGTCGAGGCCCAGGAGGCCGCCGACCGCCACCACGAGGACTTCGTCCGGGTCCAGAAGCGCCTCCGCGAGATGGACAAGGAGGAAGAGCAAGAGCGGAAATCCGAGCGCGACCAGCGCCGCGAGGAGGCCGAGGAGGAGGCCGACGAGATCTACCAGCAGTTCCTCGACGGCGAGACCCTCGACACCGAGGACCTGATGAAGCTCCAGAAGGCCGGCAAGCTCTAAGCCGCAGGCGACATCGTTTCAGCAGCGTTCCGCGAGCGAACCCTTAATCCGCGTTCCGCACCGAGAGCGCCCATGCCGACCAACGCAGACAGACTCGCGGGTGCGGTCGTCGGGGCGACGGCAGGGGCCGGTCTCTGGGGCACCGTCAAACGACTCCGGGCCCAGGCGACGGACGGCTACAACGTCGCCGAGGTCGCCGTCGAAGGGCCGATCACGCGCGATGGGGGTCGTATTCCGGGTGCGAGTCGGGGGCCGATACCCGCCGACAAGGTCGTCGAACAGATCGAGGACGCCGACGACGACCCGAACGTCGAGGCGCTGATCGTGAAGCTCAACACCCCCGGCGGGGAGGTGCTCCCGAGCGAGGACATCCGGATCGCGGCCGAGCGCTTCGACGGGCCCACCGTCGCCTACGCGACCGACACCTGCGCGAGCGGCGGCTACTGGATCGCGAGCGGCTGTGACGAGCTCTGGGCGCGCGAGGCGAGTATTGTAGGGAGCATCGGCGTCCGCGGCTCCCAGGTCAACGCCAAGGGGCTGGCCGACAAGCTCGGGCTCGACTACCGCCCGATGACGGCGGGCGAGTTCAAGGACGCCGGCTACCCCCTCAAAGAACCCGAGGCCGAGGACGAGGCCTACCTCCAAGGGATCGTCGACGACTACTACGAGACCTTCGTCGAGCGGGTGGCGGCGGGCCGCGACCTCGACGAGGCGACGATCAGGGAGACCGAGGCGCGGGTCTACCTCGGGACCGACGCGGCCGAGAACGGGCTGGTCGACGAACTCGGCACCCGAGAAGACGTCGAGGACTCCCTCGAAGACCGCCTCGGCCACGACGTCGAGGTCGAGGAGTTCGAGCCCGAGCGGAGCCTGATGGAACGCCTCCGGAACGGCTCCCAGGGGATGGCCTACGCGGTCGGCGCGGGTGCCGCCTCCGCGTTCGACGTCGACGAGGAGTTCCAACTCCGACTGTAAGGCTGCAAGCGGCGGCCATGACGAGCGTTTTTATTCCATCGTGGCGTGCATCGAGGCGTGAGCACGCTCGTGGTCTGTCTCGACCGCGGCGAGACCGTCGCGGCGGTCGCCGACGAGGTCCCGGTGGTCGGCGAGCGGACGGTCCGGTCGCTCGTGACCGAAGCGGGACTACGCGACCCGGAGAGCAGCCGCACCAACTGTTTCCTCGAAGGACTGCGGGTGGCGCGCGACCTCCGAGACTCGGGTGAGGACCCGGTGGTCGCGGTGGTCTCGGGGGCCGACGACTCGGTCGACGCCGACCGGGCGGTCGCCCGTCAGGTCGACGAACTCCTCGCGGCCCACGACATCGATTCGGCGGTGGTGGTGACCGACAGCGCCGACGAGGGCCTGGTCCACGTCGTCGAGAGCCGGGTTCGCGTCGACGGCGTCTCGCGGGTGGTGGTGCGCCAGTCGCGCGACCTCGAATCCACCTACCACTACCTCAAGCAGTTCCTCGACGACGAGGAGCTCCGGCAGACGGTGCTCGTTCCGATCGGGATCGCGTTGCTCGCGGCCCCGGTGCTGGTGGTGTTCGCCCGGAGCGCGGCGGTGGTCGTCGCGGTCGTCGCCGCCGTCACCGGGCTGTTCTTGCTCTATAAGGGCTTCGGGGTCGACGACGCGTTCGGCGCGACCGCCCGCGGGCTCCGGGGCGGGTTCTACACCGGTCGGGTGTCGGTGGTGACGGGCGTCATCGCCGCGGGGCTCGCGCTCGTCGGGGTCGTCGCGGGCGGCATCAACGCCTCGCCGCTCGCGGGGACCGCCAGCCCGCTCGTCACGGTGATGGCCTTCCTGTTCGCGAGCGTGCCGTGGCTCGCGACCGCGGCGCTGACCGCGAGCATCGGCCTCGCCGCCGACGAGTGGCTCGCCAACGACCGCGTCCGGACCTCGGCGCTCAACCTGCCGTTCGTCATGGTCGCCGTCGCGCTGGTCGTCCGGGGCTTCGCGGCCTACTTCCTCGAACGTGCCGGCGTGACCGCCCCGCTTCAGGTGCCGGCGCTCTCGCTCGGGGTGATCTCGGTTCGGGGCTTCGCGGTCACCAGCGACACCCGGCTCCTCGGGTTCGTGCTCGCCGGGGTTCTGGTCACGCTCGTCGGCGTCGGCGTCGCCGCCCGCGTCGGCACCGGGATCGCCGACGAGCCGAGCGAACAGCCCGAGTAACGGGCTCACCCGTCGGCGATAGTCGCGCGGCTACGATGTGTAGCGGCGAAAAACGTGGGTGGGTATCCGACCTCAGAGCAGTTCGTCGAAGTCGTCGTGGACCTCGATGTCGACGCCCGCGTCGGTGATCTCGGAGATGATGATGCCGTTGCCGCTCGCGGTGTCGCGCTCGACGGCGCTCTTGACGGCGTCGGTGGCGACGGTCTTGGCTTCCTCGTTCGAGAGCCCCTCCTCGAACTGCTGTTCGAGCACACCGTAGGCGAACGGGGAGCCCGAACCGGTCGCGTTGTAGGGCTCTTCCATCACGCTGCCGCCGGGACCGATGCTGTAGATG
>NZ_AOMB01000017.1 GCF_000336675.1 Halococcus hamelinensis 100A6
CCCGCTCAGAGATGTGTATAAGAGACAGGCCTCGTAGAGGCGGACCTCGGCCTGGAGGTTGTTGATCAGCGCCTGAGCCGCGCTCACGGCCCCGGAGATGGTGAGCGCGCCGCGGGGGTGGATCTCCGCGATCTTCTCGGCGCGCTTGCTCGCGACGAGGTTGCCCGCGCTGGCGCGGCGGTCGGTGGCGAGCACGACGCCGTCGGTCGTGGTGAGGCCCACGGTCGTGGTGCCGGTCTTGGTGATCTGCTCGTCGGACATGTCGTGCGTCGGCAGGTCGCCGAGTTCCGGGCCGTAGAGACCCTCCGTCGCCGCTTCTCCCGGCCGGCCGAGATCCGGGCTGTTCGGGAAGTCTTGCATACCACCGTTACCGGCCCGACGCTTAAAAGACCAGTCCTTCCGTGCGTCACTCGAAACCACAAGGTTCGACCCTCTACATCACGACGACCAGCTATGACCGACTATCTCGTTGCGATGGAGGCGGCGTGGCTTGTTCGCGACGTCGACAACATCGACGACGCGATCGGCGTCGCGGTGAGCGAAGCGGGCAAACGACTCAACGACCAGGACAAGTCCTACGTCGAGGTCAACGTCGGCGCGACGGGCTGTCCGGCCTGTGGCGAGCCGTTCGATTCGGCCTACGTCGCCGCCGGCACGGCGTTGGTGGGACTGGTCCTCGAGATCGACGTGTTCAACGCCGACGGCCAACAGCACGCCGAACGGATCGCCAAGAGCGAGGTCGGCGGCGCGCTCCGTGACGTCCCGCTCTCGGTGGTCGAGACCATCGAACTCGACGGGGACGAGGAAGAAGCCGCGAGCTAGGTGAACAGGAAGACCACGACGCTCACCGCGAGCATCGCGACGGCGAACGCGCCCGCGAGCGCACTCCCCATCCCGAGCATCGCGTTGGCGTGGCTCGCGAGGGTCTCGGTTCTGTCGTTGCCGAACACGGTGACGCGGGCGCGTTCGGTCGCCATGCCCGCCTCGACCGGTTCGCGGTCGGCGAGGGCCTCCTCGACGAGCGACGCGATGAGCGCGATGAGTTCGTCGTCCGGGATGGCCCCGCCGACCTGGTTCGCCGACTCGACGGTGTTGACGACGTGGGTGTCGGTCGTCATCACCTCCGCCGAGCCCGCGTCGATGTGGTCGAGGATCGCCTCCCGGAGCCCCGGTTCCATGTTGTTGCCGTCGACCAGAACGTAGACCGCGGTCTCGTCCTCGACGGTGAACGCCGCGACCCGGATGCCGAGCGGGCCGATACCCTCGCTCGCCGTCCACGGCGTCTCGTCCCACGCCACCCCGAGTTCGATCGGACCCTGCGGCGCGTTCGCGAGCGCCGCCGAGACCTCGCCGACGCCCTCGATGAGGTCGAACGAGCGCTGGCTGCCGGGGACCACGTGGCCGAGGTCGTCGCCGGTGAGGCCGTCGTTCGCGTTGTGGGCGTCGACCACCATCGCGTCGACGCCGTGGGAGCGCGCCTCGGCGACCGCCGACAGCCCCACCGAGTAGTCGATGTCGTCGGCGAGCCCCGGCGCGTAGGTCGCGACGACCATCGCGCCGTCGCCCATCGCCTGCCCCGTGACGGAGGCCTCGCCGACGCGGCGTCGAACCGGCGGGCTGCCGGTCGTCGAGTACTCGATCCGGTCGTGGGCACGCGAAACCGCGTCGAGGAGGGTGTCGACTTCGCGCTCGGAGACGAGGTTGAAGTCGTGGCCCGCGGTTGCGTGGGGCGGGAATCCCAGCCCGTTAGCGCTTTTCGCGACGCGCTTCGGGAGGTTGCCGCCGCCGATCTCGCCCATCGGCCCTGGATGTACCATGGGAAGCACGAACCGCGCCTTCTCGGAGCCGTCGGAGCGACGGGCCGAGAGCACGCTCACCGGCACCACCGCCTCCTCGCCGAGCGCCGCGAAGAACTCCTCGAGTTCGTTGGATCCCTCCGCGATGTGGCCGATGAACCCCCGACCGAAATCCAGCACGCTCACGCCGAGGCTCCGTCGCCACGGCCGGTCGATGACGCGGACGAACACCACGACGGCGAGAGCGTAGAACGCACAGAGAAGCGCGAGAACGGCGAAATCGAGCGGTTTGACCGCCCCGAACTCGGCGGGGCCGCGGCTCGGCCGCGAGAGGAAGGACTGGACGAGCGGGCCGCCGACCTCGACGTAGCGCGCGGTGCCGCTGTAGACGAAGACGAGGAACGCCGCCGTCGCGGTCTGGATCCCCGCCGGGATCGCCGTGACGACGAGCGACTTCCGCGAGACCGCGAGCAACACCGCGAGTCGGATGGCACCAACCGCGGCGAGGCCGACGGTGAGCGCGTCGAAGACGAACTGCTGGCCGAGCGGCGTGAGGACGGCGATCGCCCCCGCGACCACGAGGACCGCGACCAGGAAGACCTCGCAGACCAGCGCGAGCAGGGAGGCGCGGTTCGGCGTGAGCTGGCCACCGAGCCGTCGGTCTATCGGCGGGGTGGCGACCGCCGCGACTATCGTCGGGACGCCGATGAAGAAGACGCCCTGCCAGGCGTCTTCGAGCACGAACTCCGAGTCGAACGCCGCGACGCCCGCGATCGCCGCGACCACGAGGGCGAACCCGAGGCTCGCGTACCACTTCGGGGCGCGAAAGACGAACCGCGAGAGCGCCGCGAGGTCGCCCTGGGTCTCGGTCATTCGGGAAAACCACCCAGTGGCGGCTAAATCCCTCTTTCGGTGGCCCGCTCGCAGACCGCCCGGAAGTTCTCGAACACCGCCTCGCCCTCCTCGGTGTGGGCGACCTCGGGGTGCCACTGGACGCCGAAGAGGTTCTCGCTGGTGTCGCTCATCGACTCGATGCCGCAGATGTCGCTCCGCCCCGTACGTTCGAAGTCAGGGGGGAGCTCGACGACCTGGTCGGCGTGGCTCGCCCACACCCGCGTCTCGGGCGCGAGCGAACCGACCAGCGGGTCCTCCGGGTCGTCGATCTCGACGGTGACGTCGGCGTAGCCACCGTACTCGCCGGGTTCGACGCGCCCGCCACGCTCGACCGCGAGCACCTGCATCCCGAGACAGATCCCGAGCACGGGAACACCCATGTCGAGATACTCGTCACACCGCCCGCCCGCGTCGGGTTCGTCGGCCGAGTCGGGGCCGCCGGAGAGTACGATCCCGTCGGCCTCGATTTCCTCGGGGGGCGTGGTGTTGTCGACGATCTCGGTCTCGACGCCGATGTCGCGGAGCGCCCGGCCTTCGAGGTGGGTGAACTGGCCGTGGTTGTCGACGACGACGATCCGGGTCATGCCCGAGACTGGCGACGCGCCGGCTAAAATCCCCCGAAACGCGCGCGCCGGTCAGCCGTCGTCGGCCTCGCGGCGTTCGGCGGCCGAGGCGAACTCGAACTCCGCTTGCTCCTGGCTCCGACGGCCCTCGCGGGCGGCGAGCGCCTCGGGGTCGGGGTTGGCGTCGTCGTCGATCCGCGCCCACGAGCCGTGGATCTTGGCGTGACACCACCGACAGAGGTATACAGTAATTTCGTGGCTCACCGCGCGCGAGTCGTCGTCGGCGTACGAGAGGTGGTGTTCTTCGAGCAGCGGCCGCTCGGTGGTGTGGGCCACCCGGCGCTCGTCGAGGCCACACCGGACACACTCACGCGAGCGGTTTCGGGCCCGGAACTGCGGGCAGTCCCGCCAGTCCCAGTCGGGGCCCGACTCCGTCACGACCGGGCACGCGAAGTCGTCGGCCTCGCGCTCGCGGGCGAACGCGGGGTCGTGGGAGCCGTACTCGAGCGCGTACCGACACCGGCCGTCGTCGGTGAGGTGGTCACACCGCTCGACGAACGCGTACGGGTCGGCGACGCCGACCGACGTCCCGGCGGGCGTCTTCTCCATGGCCGACCTCGGCCGCGAACCGATTTGAATCCTCGGTCGTCCAACGGGACCGATCTCGGGGGAGTCAGTCGTCGGTCGTCGAGGTCGTGGTTCGCTGGTGGTTGGCCGACTCCTCGTCGGCGGCGAGGTTGCGGTCGCGCCAGGTCCCGCGGCGGAACCAGAGGTACGACGCGAGCGCGCCGATCACGTTCGAGGCGGGGAAGGAGAGCCAGAGCCCGCTCACGCCGAGGAGGCCCGCGCCGAACCAGGCGACCGGCAGCCGGATCAGTCCGAGGGTACCGACCGCGATGACCGCGGCGACCATCGTGAACCCCGCGCCGCGGAAGCCGCCGGTGTAGACCCGCATGATCCCGATGAAGCCGAACGTCGGCGCGGCGTAGCGGATGAACGTCGCGCTGGTCTCGACGACGGCGGGGTCGGTCGTGAACACCGCGGCGATCGGCCGGGCGAAGAGCCACGCCACGACGCCCACGGCCGAGAGGATCACGAACAGCACCGCCGCGGCGACGTGGTTCGTCCGGTCCGCTCGGTCGGCCTTCCCGGCTCCGATGTTCTGACCGGTCATGGTCTCGACGCCCTGTGAGAGCGCGATCGCCGGCAGGAAGACGACCGAGAAGACCCGGGTGCCGATCCCGTAGGAGGCGACCACTGTGGTCGAAAAGGAGGCCACGACCACCAGCAGGAGGTTGATCGAGACCGCTCGGACGGCCCCCTCGACCGAAGCCGGCACGCCGAGCGCGACCATCCTTCGGGCGTACTCGAGGTCCGGCACCATCTGCGAGAGGCGGATCCGCACGCCCTGGTCGGCGCGGAACATGATCCAGAGCCCGACCACGAACGCGATCGCACGCGAGCCGATCGTGGCGACCGCCGCGCCCTGGATACCGCTTCCCGCGTACCCGGTCGTGGCGTAGAGGCTAGCTTCGAGCCCGCCGAGACCGAAGAAACCGAACAGCGGGTTCGACTCGAACCCGAAGATCAAGAACGGGTCGAGCACGATGTTGATCACGACCGAGACGAACATCACGACCATCGGCGTCACCGTGTCGCCGTAGCCCCGCATCAGCGAGATGAACATCGCGAACCCGAAGACGAAGACGAGGCCGATCATGAACACCCGCATGTAGCCCGCCGCGAGCGGGGCGATCGCGTCGTTCGCGCCCAGGAGGTCGACGAGTACGTCCACGGAGAAGTAGCCGACCACGCCGAGGAGCAACGAGACGAGTATCGAGAAGGCGATCGTCTGCGAGGCGGCGTACTCCGCGCGGCGCTCCTTGCCCGCACCGACGTACTGCGCCACGAGCACGCTGCCCGCGACCGAGAGGCCGATCGCGAGCGAGATAACGAGAAAGACCATCGGGAACGCGAAGCTGATCGCCGCGAGCGCGTTCGTGCTGTGCTGGCCGAGCCAGAAGGTGTCCGCGAGGTTGTAGGCGGTCTGAAAGAGGTTGGTGATGACGATCGGCAGCGCGAGATAGAACAGCGGTCGGCCGATGCCGCCGGACGTCAGGTCGAACTCGTCGCGGGTCTTGAACAGTCCCCGCAGGCTGCCCCTGCGGCTCACTCCGCGAAGCCTCCCGGGCGGGGCCGTAACCGGACCTCATCGTCCGATGGTCGGTCGTGGTTCGTGGTCGATTCGGTCCGTCGCGGGCCGCTCCTCGTCGGAGCCGATGCGAGCGATGCCGGGGGGTGAGCGAGTTCGTAATTCATCGTGTTCGTTCGATACTGACTATGCAGTCAGTGGTTGGCGTGAGTAGCCGTCCGGTGGCTTAAACGTTTTCGGCAGCCCGGTTCGGGTCGGGCGAGTCGCGAACCCGTCGGCGGTCGGGCCGCCGTCCGGAAGCTTAAATCCGATCCCGGCGTACCGGACGACGAATGGCTGGTCCGGTCCCCGAACTCACGACACGCGCGGCGGCGTGCGCGGAGGCGCTCCGCGCGGCGGAGTCGGTCCTCCTCGCCTCCCACATCGACGCCGACGGCCTCACGAGCGCCGCGGTCGCGACGACCGCGCTCTCGCGCGCCGGGATCGACCACGAGGTCGCCTTCGAGAAACAGCTCGACGCCGACGCGATAGCGGGGATGGCGTCGCGGGCGTTCGATACGGTCCTGTTCACCGACTTCGGGAGCGGCCAGCTCGACGTCATCACGGACCACGAGGCGGCCGGCGACTTCACACCCGTCGTCGCGGACCATCACCAGCCCGCCGACGCGGAGACCGAGTTCCACCTGAACCCGCTGTTGTTCGACCTCGATGGGTCGACCGAACTCTCGGGGGCTGGCACCACGTACGTCCTCGCGCGGGCGCTCGGCGAGACACGGAGCGACGAACCGCGAGCCGCAGGCGAAGCGGGGGCGAACCGCGACCTCGCGGCGCTGGCGGTCGTGGGCGCGGTCGGCGACATGCAGGACTCGACGGGGGAGCTCGTCGGCGCGAATCGGGGGATCGTCGCCGAGGGCGTCGCGGCGGGCGTGCTCGAAGAGACCACCGACCTGGCGCTCTACGGCAAACAGACCCGCCCGCTCCCGAAGCTCCTCGAATACGCCAACGACGTCCGAATCCCAGGGATCTCGGGGAGCGAGCGGGGCGCGACCGCGTTCCTCTCGGAGCTCGAGATCGACCTGGAGGGCGAGAACGGCTGGCGGCGGTGGGTCGACCTCGATAGTGAGGAACGCCAGCGGGTGGCGAGCGGGCTGCTCCAGCGTGCGGTCGCCCGCGGGGTGCCCGCCGATCGGATCGACGACCTCGTCGGGACGACCTACCTCCTGACCGACGAACCCGCGGGCAGCCAGCTCCGGGACGCGAGCGAGTTCTCGACCCTCCTCAACGCGACCGCGCGCTACGAGCGCGCCGACGTCGGTCTCGCGGTCTGCTGTGGCGACCGCGACGAGGCGCTGGCGGAGGCCGAGACGCTGCTCTCGAACCACCGCCGGAACCTCGCGACCGGCATCGACTGGGTGAAGCGCGAGGGCGTGACCCAGGCCGACCACCTCCAGTGGTTCGACGCGGGCGAGCGGATCCGCGACACCATCGTCGGCATCGTCGCCGGGATGGCGATGGGCACCGACGGGGTACGCGGCGACCGACCGGTGATCGCGTTCGCGACGAAGAACGAGACCGAAACGAAGGTCTCCGCGCGCGGCACCCACCGACTGGTTCGGTCCGGCCTCGACCTCTCGGCGGTCGTGGGCGAGGCCGCACGCGCGCTCGACGGCGACGGCGGCGGCCACGACGTCGCCGCCGGGGCCACGATCCCCACCGACTCGAAGGCGGCGTTCGTCGAGCACGCCGACGCGCTCGTCGCCGACCAGTTGGGTGAGGCGTGAGCGGTATCCGAAGTGGTTCGTCTTATGCGGGCGCGTCGAGGTCGAGAAGCGTCCAGAGGATGATCTTCGCCTCCACGAGGTCGCGGGTCTCGACGAGGTCGTCCTCGTCGAACGTCTCGACGACCCGCCGGCTCTCGGCGATCATCTCGGTCTCGGCTTCGGTGTGGTCGGGTTCGTCGCGAACGTCGTTCAACAGCGCCTCGAAGTCCTCGCGGATGTCGAAGGAGGCGTAGGCGACGTTACACCGCGAGAGCGGGTTCTGGTCGAGGTCCACGACGAGGTCCCGCACGAGCTCCCAGTCGTTCTCGCAGAAGTGGATCGAGACCTCGCCCACGATGTCGCGCCACGCGATCGACCCAGCGTGTTTCATCCCCTGCACCGCTCGCGGCGGGAGGTCGAGCCGGGAGGTGGTCTCGGGGTTCGCACAGAGACAGCAGGGCTGTTCGGTCTTGCCGGTGTACACGCCACGAGTACGGGCCACAGCCGCATGGGGCTGTTCGTTGCGGCAGCCCCGGGCGGGCGAAGGGAACGGCTTAACAGCGCGCACGGGACAGAGAGGATATGGACGACGCGGAGCGCGGCCACCTCGTGCGGCGCAACACCGCCGAGGTCGTCACCGACGACGAACTCGACGAACTCCTGGGCGGCGATCCGACGGTGTACATCGGCTACGCCCCCACCGGCGAGATGCACATCGGGCACTTCACCACGATTCGAAAACTCGCCGACTTCCTGAAGGCGGGGCTCGAGGTCAAGGTCCTGATAGCCGACCTCCACGCCCACCTCGACGACGAGAAGAGCCCCTTCGACCTGCTCGACGCGCGCGCGACCTACTACCGCGAGGCGATCGAGGCGATGGTCGAGGCGGCGGGGGGCGACCCCAGCGAGATCGAGTTCTCCCAGGGTCGCGACTTCGAACTCGACCCCGACTACTCGCTCGACCTCCTCAGAACCGCCGCCGACACCACGATCTCCCGGGTGCAGCGCGCCGGCAGCGAGGTCGTCCGCCAGTCCGAGAACCCGAAATTGGGGGGATTGATCTACCCGCTGATGCAGACGCTGGACATCGACGCCCTCGACGCCGACGTCGCCTACGGCGGGATCGACCAGCGCGGGATCTACATGCTGAGCCGCGAACTGTTCGCCGACCGTGGCGAGAAACCTCCAGTGTGCGTGTTCGCGCCGCTGCTCTCGGGGCTCGCGGGCGGGAAGATGAGCGCCTCCGACGCGAGTTCGAAGGTGAATCTCACCGACGATTCCAGCACTGTGGCCGAGAAGCTCCAGGGCGCGTACTGCCCCCAGGGCGAGGTCACGGACAACGGCGTGCTCGAATACCTCGAATACCTCGTCTTCCCGGTGCTCGACGAGCGCGGCGAGTCGTTCGTCGTCGAGCGCCCCGAGGAGTACGGCGGGGACCTGACCTACGAGACGTACGACGACCTCGAAGCCGACTTCGTGAGCGAGGAGCTCCACCCGCAGGACCTCAAGAACGCCGCGGCCGACGCCATCTCGTCGGTGGTCGCGCCGGTACGCGACCGGCTCACCGACCGGCCCGAGCTGTTGGCGGAGGCCTACCCCGACGAACACGCCTAACGACGGAAAACAGCCACGATAGGCGCGACGAGAATCACGGTCGGACGTGCTCACATCGCTGCGCGCGGTCTCTCTGATCCGAACGCTGTCGCCCGCCTCCTTGACGGCCGAACGGGCGTGACGGGATTCGAACCCGCGGTCTAGAGGTTAGGAACCTCTCGCCCTCTCCGCTAGGCCACACGCCCCGACGAAAGCTGTGGGCGCGAGGTGAAAAACCGTACCGTTCCGTTACTGGTTGCTCTCGACTTCGGTGTTGCGCTCGTTGACCTCGGGTGGGTCGTAATCGACGTCGTTGTCCTGCGAGGCGGCGTCGGTCGACTCGCTGGCCGTCCCCGAGTCGGCGTCGACGTTGCTGGTCTGCATCTCCTCGAGTTCGTCCTCGACTTCGTTTCGGCCCTTGTCGAACTCGCCACGAGCCTGACCGAGCGCGCCGGCGAGTTCTGGGATCTTGTTCGCACCGAACAGGAGGACGATGATCACGAGAACGATCAACACCTCCGGTCCACCCGGGATACCGGGAATCTGGAGCAGCGATAGTCCAACCATTGTATCTCAATCTTACGATGTGTGAGTTATAGGCTTTTTGCTCAGCGAGCAGAAGCGTCTTCACCACGGCGAACGACCCGTAGACGATGCTTTCCGAGAACGATACGGCTCCCGACTTCACCGCCCCGCTCGCGAACGGCGACGTCGGCGAGCGGTTTGCGCTCGCCGACCGCCTCGACGAGGCCCCGCTGGTGCTCGCGTTCTTCCCCGGCGCGTTCTCCTCGGTCTGTACCGGCGAGATGAACACCTTTCAGGAGCGACTCGGGAGCTTCGAGGACGCGGGCGCGACGATCTACGGGGTCAGCGTCGACTCGCCGTTCGCGCTCAACGCCTTCCGCGAACAGGAGGGCCTCGACTTCGACTTCGTCAGCGACCCGAACCACGAGGTCGTCGAGGCCTACGACGCCACGATGGGCTTCGAGGACCTCGGGATCGACGAGGTCGCCCAACGCGCGGTGTTCGTCGTCGACGACGAGGAAACGATAGCCTACGCGTGGGCGAGCGAGAACCCGGGCGTCGAACCCGATTACGACGCGGTCGAGGCGGCCGTGCGCGACGCGTAGGAACCAGAATCGGTTTTCCCTCGCGGGCCCAACCCCACCCCATGAGTGACAACGCGGACCCCGGCTCGAACGGCCGGGTCTACGACCCCGATGCCGACCACGCCTTCCCCGACGAGCGCCTGAACCGGGTGCTCGAAGTCGTCGAATCGGACGAGGAGATCCAGGCCTACCTCGACGCCCAGAACGTCAACCCGGTGGCACGAAAGCGCTACAACGACCACGGCTCCCAGCACATCTCGATCGTCAGAAATCGTTCGCTCTGTCTCTACGACCTCCTCAAGGCCGGCAACGTCGATTTCAACGGCGCGGCCGACCAGGGGCTCGACGAGGCCGACGAGGCCGTCATCATCGCGCTCGCCGCCACGCTCCACGACATCGGCCACGTCGTCCACCGGACCGACCACCCCTACTACTCGATCCCGCTCGCCGCCGACCTCCTCGACCGCCTCCTCGCCGAGTTCGAGTGGTACGACGTCGGCGAGCGCGTGCGGATGAAGGGCGAGGTGCTCCACGCCATCGTCGCCCACGACACCGACGAGACGCCGCTGACGCTCGAAGCCGGGATCGTACGGGTCTCGGACGCCCTCGACATGGAGCACGGCCGGTCGCGGAGACCCTACGAGGAGGGTGGCCGCGGCATCAACACCGTCTCCAGTCAGGCCATCCGGCAGGTCTCGCTCCAGCCGGGCGACGGGGTACCCGTCCTCGTCGAGATCGAGATGACCGACGCCGCCGGCGTCTATCAGGTCGACACGCTGCTCAAGGCCAAACTCAATGGGTCGGGGCTCGAAGACGACATCCGCATCGTCGCGGTCACCACCCGCGATCCCGAGGAACGCCTCGTCGAGCGCGTCGAGCTCTAAGCAACCACTTTTTTGGACGAGGGAATCGCTCGCTTCCGGCTCGCTCAACCCCCGTCCAAAAACCTGGACTAAAAACTGCTGCTCGCTCCCTACGGTCGCTCGCGGTACAACCACTTACATCTCCGCACAGCATGACCGCCCGCTCAGCACAGCACCGCCGAAGCCCTCACCGCGCGCTCACTTCGTTCGCTACTCACTCGCCTTCGGCTCGTTCGCGCGGTTCGCCCTTCATCCGCCAGGCCCGGACCGCATCCGCGCCACGACCGCCGGACGGCGACCGCTAACCGCACCGCCGCCGCAAGCGGCGGCTCACCGCTCGCGGACCACCACGAACTCGGCGAGGTCTCGGAGGTACTCGGCGGCTCGCTCGTCGGCGACGTCGACCGAGTCCAACGCCGAGAGCGCCCCGTCGGCCGTCTCGCGCGCCAGCGCGTTGGCCTCCTCGGGCGTGAGGTCGGTGACCTCCACGAGGGATGGCCGGTCCATCTCGCTGTCCTGGCCCGTCGGTTTCCCGAGGTCGTCGGCGTCGGCGGTGGCGTCGAGCACGTCGTCGCGGATCTGGAAGGCCACCCCGACGCCCTCGGCGTACTCGCCGAAGGCCTCGACGGTGCGGGCGTCGGCGTCGGCGGCGATCGCCCCGAGCTCGGCGGCGGCCCGGAACAGCGCCCCCGTCTTCCGGCGAGCGAGCGCGAGGTACTCCTCCTCGTCCGTGGGTCGGGCGACGAGTTCGGTGGCTTCGCCCTCGCCGAGTTCGACCATCGCCTCGCTCACGACCTCCGTCGCGCGCTCGTCGTCGAGGAAGAGCGCGAACGCCTCGCCGAGCAGCCCGTCGGAGGTGATCAGCGCCGGGCCATAGCCGAAGGCGGCCCACGCGCTGTCGGTCCCGCGTCGAACCTCGGAGTCGTCGATGATGTCGTCGACCACCAGCGAGGCGTTGTGGACGAGTTCGACCCCCACGGCGAAGTCCACCGCGTCGGCCGCCTCGCCGCCGGCCGTCTCACAGGACAGCACGGTCACGGTCGGGCGAACCCGTTTCCCGTCCGACAGCGCGACGTGGGCGATCCGCTCGCTCAACTCGTCCGGGTCGACCACCTCGCACACCGATTCGAGGCGCTCCTCGACCATGCCTCGACGGTGTTCGAGGTACTCCATCGCCATACGATTCGGTTGGAACGGCCCGCGAAAGTAGGTGACGGTCCCGGATTCGACGACCGAACCCGACGGACCCGTCCCGCCGAAGGGTTGAATCCGAAGCGGAGGGCAGTTCCTCTATTTCCCGGACGATACCCTTCCCAGTCACGACCTCGCGTCGAGGTGCTGCGGTCGCGTCCTACTGTCCACGGCAGGACGACCTGCCGCGCGAATCGTTCCTCACCGAGGCGCTCCTGTAATCCGTTCAGACCTCGGGTGGCTCGCCGCCGAACTCCTCGATCAGCGCGGGCACGACGTCGAAGAGGTCGTCGACGATCCCGTAGTCCGCGAGGTCGTAGATCGGCGCGCTCGGGTCGTCGTTGATCGCGACGATGGTCTCGGCCCCTTTCATCCCAGCGACGTGCTGGACGGCCCCCGAGATCCCGATCGCGATGTAGACCTCCGGCGTGACGACCTTCCCGGACTGGCCGACCTGGCGGTTCTTCGGGAGCCAGCCGTTGTCGACGATCGGGCGGGAGGACGAGAGCGTCGCGCCGAGGGTGTCGGCGAGCGCCTCGATCAGCGCGAGGTTCTCCTCCTCCTCGATACCCCGGCCCACCGAGACCAGCACGTCGGCGTCGGTGATGTCGACGTCGCCGCCGCCGACCTCCTCGAAGCCCGTCACCGTCGAACGAACCTGCGACTCGTCGACGTCGACCTCGAACGCGGAGACGTCGGCGTCGCCGGTGCCCTCGACGGGCGGCCACTCGCCCGGCCGGACGGTGAGCGCGACCCGGTCGGCATCGACGTCGACGACCGTCTCGACCTTCGAGCCGTACATCTCGCGGGTGACCGCGAGGCCATCGTCCCGATGGACGCCGATCGCGTCGGTCACGAACGGGAGCGAGAGCCGGCTCGCGACCGCCGGCGCGTAGTCCAACCCGTTCACCGAGTGGGGCATCAGGAGTACATCGGGATCGAGGTCGTCGTGGAGCGCCTCGACGGCCTGGACGTAGACGTCGTGGTTGAACTCCTCACCCTCGTCGACGGTGTGGACGACGTCGACGCCCTCGCGGTCGAGGTCGTCGGCGAAGGCCTCGACCTCCCCACCGACGACGGCCAAGTGGAGCTCGCTGTCCGTGGCGTCGGCGAGTTCGCGTCCCACAGTAGCGAGTTCGAAGCTCACGTCGCGGAGGTCGCCGCGGCGGTGTTCGGTGATCCCAAGCACTGTCATCCCTCGACCACCCCCTTATCGCGGAGGAGGTCGGCGAGCTGCCCGGCGGTCTCCTCGGAGCTCCCCTCGTAGACCGTGGCGTCGCTCACGGTCTCCGGTTCGTAGAGTTCGGTCAGCGAGACCGCACCTTCGGTCGCGGAGGCATCGAGCCCGAGGTCGGCGAGTTCCTTCGGCGCGATCTCCTTCGACTGGGCCTGACGGATACCCCGGAGGCTCGCGTACCGCGGGTCGTTGATCCCGGTCTGTATCGTCAGCACGGCCGGGGTCTCGACGTCGGTGAGCTCCTCGACGCCGCCTTCGAGTTCGCGGCGAACCGACGCCTGGTCGTCGCCGGCCTCGTAGTCGAGGTGGTTCACGACCGCGGCCCACTCGAAACCGATCCGCTCGGCGAGGCTGACGCCCGTGGCCCCGAAGGCCGAATCGCCCGACTGGACGCCAGTCAGCACGAGGTCCGGTTCCTCCTCCGCGGCGACCGCGGCGAGGACCTCGGCTTTGGTCGTGCTGTCGAGATACTCAGTACTCGCGAGGTCGTCGTCCCAGACCCGAATCGCGCGGTCGACGCCCTTCGCGAGCGCCATCCGGATGGTCTCGTCGGCGCGCTCGGGGCCGACGGTCACCGAGACCACCTCGACGTCCTCGCCGGCTTCCTGGATCCCGACCGCGGCCTCGACGGCGTAGTCGTCCCACTCGTTCAGGTCGTAGGTCAGGTACCGCTCGTCGATCCCGAGGCCGTCGACCTCGAAGTCGTCCTCGACCTCCGCCACCTCCGCCACCGTCACGAGGATCTTCATGAAAAATCCAGTCGCCGCGCGGATGTTAACCGTTCCGAAAGCCTCACTCCTCGTCGGGGAGGCTGATGAGGTTCTCGCGCCCGATCCGGAGTTTGTTCACCCGGCCGTCCTCGTCCATCGCCGACAGGAGCTGTGAGACCTTCGCGTTCGACCAGCCGGTGGCCTCGACGATCGAGGCCTGCTTCATCCGGCCGTCGTTCGCCGCGAGCAGCCGCTCGACGCGCTCCTCGTCCGAGAGGAGCTCCTCGTCCACGTCGGCCAGGACGGTCGTCTCGTCGGGTTCGTCCGACGGGCCGGGTGGGTCGGCGGTCCCCGCCCGCGCTGCCCCAGCCGTTCCATCGCCCGGTCCGTCCGACTCGTCGTCGCGCCGCGTCATGGCGTAGGCACCGGCTACCACCACACCGATCACGAGCAGGACGCTCCCGACCGCGAGCGGCGGCACCGACCCGAAGAGGCCGGAGTCGGAACCCGGCGTCGACGTCGCGGGCTGGTTCCCGCGGCGTTCGAACCAGACGACCGGCGTCCCCTCGGAGAACGATGCCGGCCCCTCAAACCTGACGGTACCGTTCGCGAACCCGGCCCCCGTCGGCGACCGGATGACGCCGTAGTCCGGCGGCGATTTGACGAGCAGCGTCTGGCGCTCGGTCAGCCCCGGGAGCCACGTCCCCTGGGTTCCGTTGAACGCATCGCCGACCATGATTCGGCCGTCGGCGGTCCGGGCGAACTCGGCCCAGGTGAACCCGAGCGTGAGGCGACCGATATCGCTACCCGAACCGTTCGTGGCGATCGTGGCGTTTCGACTCACGTTCGTGACGTTCATCGACCGACCCGTGGCGACGCTGGAGGTGTTCGCGGCCCGCCGGAACGTCGAGGCGGAGATGCCGGCGTCGCCGGCCTCGAACGCCTCGCCCAGCGTCCGAAACGCCGCGGTGTCGTTGGCGTCGTCGAGGACGAACCGGGTTTCGAAGCTGAACCGCGCGTCGCCGTTGGGCTGGGGCTGGATGACGATAGTGGTCGTCGACGTGGCGTTGGTCGCCGTCGGCTCGTCCGCGGAGGACTGCGCGGCGACGGATACAGGTGCAGCGAGCGCGACGACGGCAACGACGACGATCGCCAGCCCCAACACCGCCCGGGAGCGCATACCCCGTCTGTTCGGGCCGCGGCGAAAACGTTTTCCATCCCTGAAGTGTCCGCCGACCGTCGACCGGCCCGATGGTTTTTGTGCGTTCGGCGCACCCATCCCGATGGATGCGTCGCGCGCTCGCGGTGGTGCTGGTTTGCTGTCTGCTCTCCGGAACGGCGTTCGCGGTCGCCGACGGAGCCGTGTCACCGAGCGTGGCGGGAGTGACACCGTCGCCGAACACCACCGGATCGCTCACCGTGGACCCCGACGCGCTCGAAACCGCGTCCTACCGGCGGGCGACCCTCGACGTCTCGGCCACGCTCACCCTCGCCACACGCAGCCTCGACGGCCAGTTCGAACAGCGTGTGCTCGACGAGCGTGCCAACGAACTCGACGCCGCGAGCGCCCGCCGCGCACAGCTCAACCGCAGCGTCGCCCGAGTCGAAACCGGCATCGCCCGGCTCCGCGCCCGCCAGACTGCGGCGGTCCGCGGCTACAACAACGGTACGCTCACCGACCGTGAGTTCGTCGTCGAGCTCGCGTACATCGACACCGCGGCGGGGCGGCTCGAAACCGCGGCGGGTCGGGTAGCCGACCGGGCGGACTCGCTCGCCGGAGCCCAGATCGACGGCCAGCCCGTCGACAACTGGGCGCAGAACCGGCAGGTCCAGCTCGGGGCGCTCGAAGGACCCGTCCGCGAACGGATCGCGGGCGCGCTCCGCGGCGAGAACACGGTTCGGATCGAGAACCAGCCGGTGCGGATCGACGGCGTCAACGCGACCCCCACCACGCGACTCGAACCCCTTCGAGTCTACGTCGAGACCACCGACGCCGGGGTCGTGCTGGCGACGGTCGACGACGGCACCTACCTCCGGGAGGCCTCCCTCCCCGGCGAGCGAAACAACACCACGGCCGGCGAACTCACCGGGATCCAGGACGCGCTCGACCGGGTCCAGACGAGCTACCCGTGGGCGTGGAACCACTCCTCCTCGACGACCTCCGCCGGGGATCGTCGCGCGGGGATCTACGCGTTCACGCTCTATCACGACCAGGGCGTGCTGACGACCTCCCTCAATCGAACCTCCGGGCGGGTGTTCGCCGAGGACCAGCGGATCGACCTCTCGAGCGTCCCGACCGCGACCCCGGTGCAGAACCGAACCGACGACCTCCGCTTGCAGGTGAACCGGACCTCCCCGACCGGCCCGCTCGAACTCTCGCTCTCGACCGCCGACGGCGAGCCCGCCGACGGCCGGATAGCGATCAACAACCAGTCGGTCGGAGCCACCGGCGACGACGGCCAACTCTGGACGGTCGCACCCCACGAGAACCTCTCGGTGACCGCGAGAACGGGCGAGGGAGTCATCACGGTGAACACCGACGCGACCGTTGGAAACGACACCGCCGTCGGAAGCGACAGCACCATCGGGACCGACGCGACCGCCGGAACCGGCACGGCCGCCGGGACGAACGCGACCGTTGGAATCGACACGGCTATCGGGAGTGATACGACGGACGGGAGCAACACACCCGAGCGAACGGCCACGGTCACGACCGCGGTCGCCAGCACCGCCGTCCGCCCCGCCGAAGGTTGAAGTAGGGACACGGGGCCATTCCGTCGCGTGTCCCGGCGTGGCGTCGCCCCGGTCGTCGGTGTCGCGGTACTGGTGGTCGTCACCCTCGTGCTCGCGGCGGTCATCGGCGCCTTCGTCATCGGTCTCGGGGGCGCGGACCACACGCCGACGGCCGCCATCACCGCCGACCGGAACGGCAACGAGGTCGTCCTCACCCACGCGGGCGGCGACAGCCTCGACGTGAACGACCTCACCGTTCGAGTCTTCGTCGACGGGCGAGCGCTCGACCACCAGCCGAGGGTTCCGGCGGTGGGGATGACGGGCTTCAGGGGCGCACCGGGCGGCCCGTTCAACAGCAGGAGCGACGACACCTGGAGCACCGGCGAGGTCGCCTCGGTGACGATCGCGACGACCACGAACGCGCCACAGCCCGCCGCCGGGTCGACGGTGACCGTCCGGATCTACGCCGACGGCGAGGTCGTCGCGACGGCACGGACCTGACGAGCGCGCTCGACGAATCCGAATCAGCCGCCGTGGCGCGCGCTCGTCGTCGGTGACGAGCGAAAGCGAGTCGCCGACGGCAGACGCCGTGCGAGGGATGAACGAGTGAGGGCGGAGCCCGAACGAAGTGAATCGGCTGGGGAGGCGTGTGGCGTGTTGCGGGAACGGTCGCGGTGCGGGGTGGTGGCGGTAGCGGGGCGGTCTCTCGTTTGCGCCAGGCTATCCGCGGTCACATCGAGCGCTCAGCAGATATCGAACTACTCCCGTCGAAATCATCACGTAGCCACCGGCCACCCAAACGAGGGTCGAGCAACAGAACCGATGTCGATTCACTCGGGTGCGCGGGCGAGCGTCGTGATGGCGCGCGGGCTCCCCGGCTTCGCTTGCTGGATGTGGTGTTCGAAGGTCTCGTAGCCCGCGGCGTCGAACATCCGGTCGGCCTCGTCCTCGTCGTAGAACAGCATGATCGAATCGGCCAGCGCGCCGAACACCGAGGTGTGGGGCGCGTCGGGACCCACGACCAGGACCGGCCCGCCGGGTTTCGCCACACGGCGGAACTCCCGGAGCGTTTCTACAGGATCGGGCCAGTACTCGATCGAGCCCGAGGACCAGACGGCGTCGAAGGCGTCGTCGTCGAACGGGAGCCGTTCGGCGTCGCCGCGGTAGAACTTCACCTGATCGTTCTTCCCAAACTTCGCGAAAGCGCGTTCGAGCTGGTGGGGGCTCTGGTCGAGCCCGTGGACGTCGTCGGTGTGTTCGAGGAGCCCCTCGGTGGCGAAGCCGGTGCCACAGCCCACGTCGAGCACGCGGTCGTCCTGGCTCACGTCGAACCAATCGAGGGCCTCGTCGCGCATCGCCTCGTTCCAGACGAACGGGTTGATCTCGTCGTAGACCCGCGAGAGGTACTTGTAGAACACCCGCGCCCGAGCCTTGTTTTCGAGGACGCCCATTGGTCGGTGGTGGCGGGGTACGACCATAACGCTGGGGATGTCGGCTCGTTGGATAGTGCGTGACTGACCCGTTCGCGTCCAAGTTCGATTTTCGTTTCGGACGTGACTGTTGAGGTGTGGATACAGCGGGCGGAATGGGAGATAGCTATGGCGAGCATTGACCGCGAGTAGCCCGGCGCAAACGAGGGACCGCCATCGTCCCGCGACCGCTCCCGCAACGCGCCACACGCCTCCCCAGCCGACTGCGCTCCTCGCTCACTCCGGTGCTCATCCCTCGCACAGTGTTCGCGGTCGGCGTTCGCTATCGCTCACGCACGACCACGAGCGCGCGCCACAGCATTCCGCCCGCCTCTGCACCGCCCCGAAACCACCACCGAGCCGGTTCCCCGGAACGATCCCGGCGCGCGGCCGTGCGAAGCAGGTTTTTGACGACGGGCCGTGAGCGAACCGTATGCCATCCCGACCACCACGCACGAGCACGTTCTCCATCGTCGCCCGCGACCCCGCGACCGACGCGGTGGGGATCGCCGTCCAGTCGAAGTTCGTGAGCGTCGGTTCCGTCGTGCCCTTCGCTGCGGCCGACGCGGGCGCGGTCGCCACCCAGAGCTTCGCGAACGTCGCCTACGGACCGGACGGCCTCGACCTGCTCCGCGAGGGCTACTCGGCCGAGGAAGTAGTGGAAGAACTCACCGAAGCGGACGACGAGGCCACCCAGCGCCAGGTCGGGGTCGTCGGCCAGGACGGCTCCGTCGCGGGGTTCACCGGCGCGGAGTGCTTCGACTTCGCCGGCGACATCCAGGGCGAGAACTACACCGTGCAGGGCAACATCCTCGAGAACCGCGCGACCATCGAGGCGATGGCCGAGACCTACGAGTCGGCCGACGGCGGCCTCCCCGACCGGCTCCTCGCGGCGCTTCAGGCCGGCAACGAGGCGGGTGGCGACGCCCGCGGCGAGCAGGCCGCGGCGCTCTACGTCGTCAAACCCGAGGGTGGCTACGACGGCGGCAACGACCGCTGGATCGACGTCCGTGTCGACGACCACGAACACCCGATCGACGAACTCGAACGCGTCTTCCGCCGCTACGACGTCACACTGCTCGAACGCGAACCGCCCGAGGAATACCACGAACTCGCTGGGGAAACGGCGGAGGCAGTCACGGAAGCGCTCGACGAGGCCGGGTTCCGCGAGGACGCCTCGACGGCGCTCGGCGAGGGCGACACGGCGCTCTCGGCCTTCCGCGGCGCGAACAACTTCGAGAACCACGAGGTCCGGGCGCTGGAGGACGCGCTCGCGCGCGGGTGGGACGACGCCGACGGGGCCGGCGAGGAGCGCCTGGTGAACGCGGTCTGGCACGGGCTGTCGGGCCGCGAGCGCGCGTAGGGACCAGCCTCATTAGGCGCTCGCCCGACGGATGCGGTATGCGCGACGAGGCCGAGATCCGCGAGCAATACGAGTTCCTCGCCGAGGAGCTCGACGACGAGGCGATGAACCACGAGGGCGTTCGGCAGATGTTCACCTACTACCGCCGGGCGCTCGGCTGGGTGCTCGAAGAGGAACACATGTGACCGACAGTCGATAGGGTTAAGTGTGACTGTCCGTTGCATACGAGTGACGCTTCGCTTGGAGGGCCGAAGCGTCAGCGGGGACCAATTCAGGGCGGCAAACGCTCGTCGCGGGCTTTTCTCCCGCGCGGGCGTTTTCCATCCTTCGAACACGACATCTCAACGAGACGTACGTATCCCCAGCCCCGATTTCGAGGGGTACAACGCCGTGAGACGAACCATCGTCGGGACGACGCCGAAACCAGTCGAGTATCCGACAGCGACAGCTCCGTTATGTTTATGATATTCAAACACATACGTGGGACGGACGACGATGTACGACCTCACGGGATTTCAGCGCGACTTGTTGTACGCGATCGCGGGCCAGGACGAACCACACGGGTTGGCGATCAAAGAGGAGCTCGAGGACTACTACGAGACCGAGATCCATCACGGTCGGCTGTATCCCAACCTCGATACGCTGGTCGAGAAGGGGTTGGTCGAGAAGGGCCAGATCGACCGACGGACCAACTACTACAACATCACACGACGGGGCCAGCGGGAGATCGAGGCGCGTCGCGAGTGGGAGACCCAGTACGTCGAGGTGTGAGGGATCGACCGAGTAGGGGGATCCCGCCGATTCGAATAGGTTTTGAGGCCTCCGGTGACAGGAACGGACGATGATTCCGACGGTGGCCGTCGCATACTACCCCGAGGGGGCGGGTCACGCGACCCGGATGCTGGCGGTCGCAGCGGCGCTCGAAGCCCGTGGCGCGCAGGTAACGCTCGCCGGCGGCGGGCCGGGCGCACGCTTCGTCGAGCACAACGACTACGACCAGTTCGAGCCGGCGAGCGTCGACTTCATCGGTGACTACCAGGGCGGGTCGCTGCTCGACGTCGTCGTTCATAGCCTCCCGAACAGCGCCCGCCGGGTCGCCCAGTACGTCGGTTGGCTCCGACGGGAGGCCCCCGACGCGCTGATCACCGACGACATGTTCGCTGCGATGGCCTGCGAGTTCGTCGACATCCCGCTCTACATCTGCTCGCACAACGCCTCGTCGTACTACGACGCGGTCATCGAACAGGGGTTCACCTGGCTGTTACACCGCCACCAGATCCACGCCGCCGAGGCCTTCCTCTATCCCTCGATCTGGCCGCCCGACCGCGGCGACCCGCCCGGCATAACCCACGTCCCGCCCATCGCGCTCGACCTCTCGTCGGACGGCCGGGTTCGTTCGCCGACGGGGAAGCCGACGCGCGTGCTCGCCGACGGCTCGGCCGCCGTGCCGGACGACTCCGACACGCCGGAGTCGTCCGAGGTGCTGGTGGTCCCAAGCGCCTACTCGACGGGGTTCGACGAGCTCGCCGAACGCCTTCGGGACGCGGGTCACGACGTCACCCTCGTCGGCGGCCCCGACTGGGAGTGCGTCCCGGCGCTCCTCCCCTACCTCCAGGCCGCCGACAAGGTGGTGTGCTCGGGCTACTCGACGGTGATGGAGGCCGCCGTCGCCGGCACGCCCTGTGTCGTCTACCCGTTCACCGACGAACAGCACGGCGTCTCGCGCGTGATCGAGCGCACGGGATTAGACGGCTTCCAGATCGAACACTCGATCCGCCACGTGGTCCGCGCGGTCGGCCAGCCGCTCGACCCCCCCGAGTACGAGAACGGCGCGGGACGAACCGCGGCGGCGGTCCTCGACGGCATCGAGTAACGACGACCTTTCCCTCCCTCCCACGGAGTCCCCGACATGACGCGAGTCAGGGTCGCGGCCGGCGGGCGGGTTCACTTCGGCTTCCAGAACCTCTCGCTCGCCCACGAGCGGCTCTACGGTGGGCTCGGGGTCGCGCTCGACGAGCCGCGCGTCGTGCTCGTGGCCGAACCCGCCGACGCGGTCCGTTGTGACGACACACGAGCGGCGGCGTGTGCCGAGCGCGTCGTCGAACTCCTCGACGTTCCCGGGGTCGAGCTCGCGGTCGAGGAACACATTCCCCACCACGTCGGGCTCGGCAGCGGCACGCAGTTCGCGCTCGCCGTCCTGACGGCCGTCGCGCACGCCCACGACCGCGAACCACGGGTCAGGGAGCGTGCGCCGTCGTTCGGTCGCGGCGGCCGGAGCGGGGTCGGCTGTGCGACGTTCGAGGCCGGTGGGTTCGTCGTCGACGCCGGCCACCCCGCCGAGCGCTTCACCACGGAACCGCCGGCGGAGGGCGAATGGGCGGTCCCCGTGCCGGTCGCGCGTCACGCCCTCCCCGGATCGTGGCGGTTCGTGGTCGTGATACCGGCCATCGAGTCGGGCCGGTGTGGGGACGAGGAGAACGAGAGCATCGGTCGGGTGGTCGAGCGCGCCGACCCCGCCATCGCCGACGAGGTCGCCCGGGTGGTCGCCCAGCGGTTGCTTCCGGCCGCGGCCGAAAGTGACTGGGCGGGCTTCGGCGGGGCGGTCGCCGCGGTGAGTCGGCTCAACGGCACGTGGTACGCCGACGAGCAGGGCGGGGTCTACCGGCCGCCGCTCGGCGACATCGTGGACTCGTTGTCGGCCTCGCCCGCGGTCGCGGGCGCGGGCCAGTCGTCGTGGGGGCCCGCGGTCTACGGCCTCACCGACGAGGCACGCGCCGACGAGGCACGGGCGGTCGCCCGGGAGGCGCTGTCGTCGGCGGGCGTCGATGGCGACGTGCTGATGTGCGCGCCGCGCAACGAGGGCGCGCACGTCGAGCGAGACCGACCGGCGAAACCCACTTGACCCGTAGCCGCCTGGTGCCAGCCGAGGACCGTTTCGTGACGAATCTCGACACCTTTTCGGGGGACGAATCGGACGAGAAATACGAGGAGCGGGCGCTGTTCCGGGCTATCGCGGACGAGATGGTCGCGTGGTACGACGGGGACTCGTCTGGCCACGACCTCGACCACGCGTGGCGGGTGTTCCGACTGGGGACCCGACTGGCCGACTCGGAAGGGGCCGACGTCGAGGTGGTCGGCGCGGCCGCGCTGACCCACGACATCCACCGGACGGTGAGCACCGACGACGAGTACGTCCACCCCGAGGAGACTCTTCCGGACGTGCGGGCGGTGCTCGACGCGACCGAGTTCCCGACGGGGAAGGTCCCCGCGGTCTGTCACTGCGTCGCGGTCCACGACGAGTACGAGTATCGAGGTATCGAGCGACCAGCCGAAACCATCGAAGCCGAGATCCTCCGGGACGCCGACAACCTCGACGCCATTGGCGCGGTCGGGGTCGCGCGGAACTTCGCCTACGGCGGGGTCCACGGCACGCCGCTCTGGGATCCCGACGGCGGCTACTCGGGGATCGAACACTACTACGACAAACTCCAGCATCTCCCGGACGAGATGAACACCGAGGCGGCGCGGGCGCTCGCCGAGGAGCGCCACGCGTTCACCGAGGACTTCGTCGAGCGCTTCGAGGAGGAGTGGTACGGCGAGCGATAGCCGGATAGGCCAGAGGCCCCAAACGTTCATTCTCGCTGCGCCCCAACCCCGCGACGAGCAGCCGTGTCCAACAGAAGCGACGGAACCCGCGTCGCGTTCGTCTGTGTCCAGAACGCCGGGCGGTCCCAGATGGCGAGCGCGTTCGCCGAGCGCGAGCGCGACCAGCGAGGGCTCGACGATCTGGCGGTCCTCACCGGCGGCACCCACCCCGCCGACGGCGTCCACGACGAGGTCGTCGAGGTCATGCGCGAGGAGGGGATCGACCTCTCGGGCCGGACCCCCCGCGAGATCACCGAGGAGGAACTCCGGTCGTGTGAGTACGTGGCGACGATGGGTTGTTCGACGCTCGACCTCGACGAGGGGATCGACGTTCGCGACTGGGACCTGCCCGATCCACACGGCGCGGACGTCGAGACCGTCCGCTCGATCCGCGACGAAGTCCACGAGCGCGTGAGGAGCCTGTTCGACGAACTGGCCGCCGACCCGCGATGAATGGGTGGTCGGACCGGCTGCTTTTGCCGTCGGGGGTACGAGTCTCAGCATGCAATTCTGCGACGACTGCGGCTCGATGATGCACGCCGACGGCGACGAGATGGTGTGTGCGGGCTGTGGGGCGCGGGTGGCCAAGGACGCAGAGCGCGCCGCGGCGTTCGTGAGCACCGAGGACCAGACCTTCGACGACGTGATCGAGACCACCGAGGACGCCGCCGACGAGGGGAAACCGACGGTCGAGATCGAGTGCGAGGAGTGCGGCAACGACCTCGCGTGGTACACCATCAAGCAGACCGGGTCGGCTGACGAGCCACCGACGAGGTTCTTCAAGTGTACCGAGTGCGGCCACCGCTGGCGGGGCTACAGCTAGCTATCGAACCACCACCGACCGGAAGGTTTTGGCGGGCGCGTCGCGGAGGGTCGTCGTGACCGACGGACAGCGGATCGAAGTTCATCCCGGCTGTGAGGCGGTCGTGGAGTTCGACCCCGACCTCACCTTCGAGTGCGTGGACTCGTGTACGTGGTGCTGTCAACACGGCGTCCTGCTCTCGGATCCCGATCTCGTGGGCCTCGCCAAACGCGCGAACGTCAACGAGGCCACCGTGGACTTTCGCGGTCAGCAGGCCGTCAAACGCGAGCCGAAGGACCGGGAGAACGACGTGGCCCCCGACGGCGCGGCCTGTTTCTTCCTCCGCGATGACGGCCTCTGTGCGCTCCACGCCGAACACGACTGGAAACCAGTTCGCTGTTCGGTGTTCCCTCTCTCCGTCGAACTCGAAGACGACGACCTCCACATCTCGATCCGCGAGGAGGCCCACGACCACTGCGAGGGGCTCGACGTGAGCGAACGCCGTGTGATCGACCACCTCGACGACTTCCTGCCCGAACGGCTCTGGTCGATCGCGAACCCCGAGACCGCCATCGAGCCGTAGCTAAGGCTAGTCGGCGTGTCGGCTCGAAAAATCGGAGTGGGTTGCCGTCCTTGCTTCAGGCCGCCGCCTCGACCGCCTCTTGGACCTCGTCGTAGTCGGGTTCGTTGGTCGGGTCGTCGGCGACCCACGCGTAGGTGACTTCGCCATCATTGTCGATCACGAACACCGCGCGCTGGGAGACGCCGTAGAGCCCGAGGTCGCCGATGTCGATCTCGAGGTCGTAGGCACCGATGGCCTCGCGGTCCATGTCGCTGAGGAGGTCGAACTCGAAGCCGTACTCGTCGGCGAAGGAGGCCTGGCTGAACGCCGAGTCGGCGCTCACACCGTAGAGCGTGCCGCCGGTCCCGCTGAAGCCGTCGTACTCCTCTTGGAAGGCGACCATCTCGTTGGTACACGGCGGCGTGTACGCCCCGGGGAAGAACGCGAGCACGACCGGAGCCTCGTCGAAGTGCTCCGAGAGCGTGAACTCCTCGGGGTCGTCGCCGGCGAGCGTGACGGTGAAGTCGGGTGCGGAATCGCCTTCTGATACCATGCGCGCGTTTGGGCGTCGGACCACAAGAACCCACGGCTCCTCACGGAGGCGTGCTCACACCCCACACCCGCTCAGCCCACGACGAGCCACGCGAGGAAGACCGCGCCCGCCCCGACCGCGGTGCTCGCGACGCCGTGGATCCGGAGGCGGTCGAGCAGCGCGTGGTCGTCCTCGCCCTTGCCGACGAGGGCCGCGACCTCGCTGCCGACCTCGCACTCGGGCAGGAAGTCCATCGCGATGTGGAGGAAGATCCCGGCGGCGAAGCCGAACACCGCGGCGTTCGTCGCCATCGAGGTGGACGGGTCGAGGAGGCCGATGGCGGTGGCCGTGATCCCGACGCCCGCCGCCGGGAGCAAGAGCGAACCGACCGAGCGGCCCTTCGTCCGAAGCCGACGTGCGGCGGCGTAGCCCGCGGGTCCCTTGTGCGAGACGATCCCGAATCCGAGGAGCAATCCGAGGTCGGGAAGTAGGGAGTAGACCGCACCGATGACGAGCCCCGCCGTGAGCGCGTGTGCGGTGAGCTGGGCGGTCGTGGTCTCGATCGGGAGGTCGCGGTGGCTGAACCGGTGGCCGATGACGTGGCCGGCGTAGCCCGCCAGCAGCCCCGCCGCCACCCCGAACCCGCCGACCTGCGGGTCGTAGCCGACCGCCTGTGGAACCAGGAACACCGCGGCGCTCGTCACCATCGCGCCGCTCGCCAGACCGTAGCTCCAGACCACCCGACGGGGATGGGGGTCGGCGACCGAAACCCGCGCCACTGCCGCCGCACCCGCCATCGCGACGAAGGCAACCCAGCCGATCACGAGCACCTTCCACAGCCCCGCGACCGCCCCGAGCCCGGTCAAAACGACGAACCCCGCCGTCGCTCCGACCCCGACCCACGGCGGACCCGCGGAGTTAACAAAAGACGAAGATTCGTTAATACGCATACGGTCTCAAAACGGCAACCGTCGCTGATAAACCCGTCGCACACGCCCGAGGCGGTCGTGGTCGGACCGGAATCGGTCACGGTCGCACCGGGTGCGGGGTACGAACGCTTTTGCGACCGCGCGTCGAGGTGAAACCAACAGTGGTGTCGCATGAATAAGACGGGAACGGAACTCCTCGGGTCGCTCCTCGTCCCCCTCTGTCGGTTCGGCTACCACGACTACGACCCCCAGTACGTCGTCAGGATGGACGCGATCGGGCTCGGCGACGACCGCTATCCGCTCCGGATGCGCTGGCGGTGCTCGCGGTGTGGGAAGCAGTGTACGCTCCCCGCCGGCGTCTCGCCGTAGTCGAGGAGAGGGGTCGACGACCGCGCACCTTTCGAGCACGCCGACCCACCGGTCCGTCCGAACGGGCGAGCAGGCAGCAGCGTGGTGGGAGTTTATACACGACGGCGGACACGGGCGAACGTGAGTTCAACACCGACATCGAGCGACGTCACCTGTCCGAGCTGTGAGTCCAACAACGTCCAGATAGCCGACGCCACCGCCGATGCCGACGAATCGCACTACGAGTGCCTCGACTGCGAGGAGGAGTTCGAGACGTCGAAATCCGAATAAGGACCCGACACCCCGCTTCGAGTGGCACTCTCAACGCTCGGACGGTATCCGAGAGCCGGGAGACGTGACCCGGAACGAACCACCGTTCGACCGGTCGTTTGTGCGTCACTTATGAGGGACGAGGCGTAAGCCCGAACGATGGGCACACTCGACAGCGTGCGGGCGTTCTTCCAGCGGGACATCGTGTATCTCACGGTTTCGGCACTGTTCGTCCTCGTGGGACTGTTCGATATCGTGGCTCGGACCGGGGCCGTCGGGCTCGTGCTGGGCGTGGTACTGATCTGGCTCGGACTGTCCCGGTTCTACGGCTTCTACATGGGCGAGCGGGTCGGCGAGACGGTCGCCAGGCGCTTCGGACGGTAGATAATACAGCCCGTCGTTCGGCGTTCGTCGACCGACGACTGGTGTCGGAGGCTACGGCCGCTCGCCCGCGATCCGGAGCACCGACTCGGTCAGCACGTCGACACCGATGTCGATCGAGCGTTCGTCGACGTCGAAGGTCGCGGTGTGGTGGCCGCCGGGGTGGTCCGTGCCGATGCAGACGTAGGCCGCGCGCCCGCCACGCTCCTGGACCCGGTGCATCAGGTAGGTCGCGTCCTCGCTCCCGCCGAGGCCGTCGCGTTCGGTGGGGGTGTCGACCCCCTCCGTTTCGGTCGAAGCCTCGTGGACGATCCCGACGAGTTCGGCGTCGCTGGTCGCGCTCGGCGCGCCGCCCACCGTCGAGAGACCGAGCGAGCAGCCGTGCATCTCGGCGGCGGATTCGAGCACCTGTTCGGCGCGTTCGCGCATGTACTCCATGAGCTCCGTCGTCCGACCGCGGACCTCGCCCTCGATGAACGCCTCCTCTGGGATGATGTTGGTCGCGCTCCCGCCGCCGACCATTCCGGCGTTGATCCGGGTGGGGCCGTCGTCGTTTCGGGGGATGGCGTAGAGGTTCTGGATGGCGGTGGCCATCGCCTGAACGGCGTTCTTCCCCTCCTGGGGGTCGGCCCCGGCGTGGGCGGGTTCGCCCGAGAAGTCGGCTCGGAAGTGGTGAACAGCGAGGAAGTCGTCGATGCCCGCGACGACCTCGCCGGTGGGGTGGTCGAGGCCGATGTGGACGGCGAGGAGGTAGTCCACGTCGTCGAGGTGGCCGCTCTCGGCGATCGGTTTCGCGCCCGCGACCATCTCCTCGCCGGGCTGGAAGACGACCTTGAACGTCCCCTGGAAGTCGCTCTCGGCGATCGTTTCGAGTACGCCGATGCCCATCGTGGCGTGCGAGTCGTGGCCGCAGGCGTGCATCGCGCCGGTCTCCGAACGAAAGCCCTCCTTCGTGGGGACGTGCTCGTCCGAACGGGACTCCTCGCGGAGTAAGCCGTCGATATCGACCCGGAGCGCGACGGTCGGGCCCTCGCCACGTTCGAGGACCGCTATCGCGCCGGTGTAGCCCCCCGCCAGTTCTTCGAGGACGTCCTCGCGCGCGCCGGCGGCGCGGGCCCGTTCGTACCACGTCGCGAGTTCCTCGTCGTCCGGGACGGCGGTGCGCTCGCCGTCGGCGAGGATCGCGGGCCCGACGAGGAGTTCGTCGACGCCGATGCGTTCGCACTCCTCGACGATCCGGCTGGTGGTGTAGAACTCGCGCCAGGCGGGTTCGGGGTGACGGTGGAGGTCGCGGCGGAGGTCGACGAGTCGGTCGTGGCGGGCCCGTTGCATGGAGGGGTGTGGCGACCGCCGGTGACGTAACCTTTCGGTCAGCGACCGGCCTGTCGGACCTGGTCGATCTCGACCTCGACGTGGACGCTTGCGGGGAACTCGCCGCCGGCGACGCTCCGGGCGAACTCGTCGTGGCCGACGATCTCGATGGTGCGCGAGTAGACGGTGTAGGTCCAGTCGGCGAACCGGTCGCCGGTCGCGGAGAGGCGTTTCGACTGCGGGGCGTGCTGCTCGTGGGGCTGGCCCGAGTGCGGGCCGCCGAACTCGACGCCCTTCCGCGAGGCGGTCTCCTTGATGTCCTCGACCACACGGTCGAGCGCGCCCCGGTCGCCGCTCGTGAGTTCGAGTGTCGTGACGAAAGGCATTGGTGTCCGTTCTGGGTGGTCACGCACCAAAAACGCACCCGTGTGGAGTCGTCGGTGAACGTCGGTCGCGGTTAGCGGTGCGGTGGTGGGTGGAAGCGGTGCGGATGCTGGGGCGCGCGCTCGCGGTCGCGTGCGAACAAAGTGAGCACCGACCGCGGACACTGTGCGAGGTCTGCGCGAGCGTAGCGAGTGCAGGCTCGGCAGAGCGAAGCTCTGCCGGTGGATGAGTGAAGTGAGCGAACGCGAACGGAGCGAATCGGTTGGGGAGGCGTGTGGCGGTCGCGGGGCGGTTGCGGAGGCGGAGCGAGAAGTCGTTGTGCCGCGAGCGACCGATGGGAGCGAGCGGGCCGAGGAATCCCCGAACGACAGCAAAAAGGTGGAGTTCTCAGATGAAGTCGCGAACCTCGGAGTACCACATCTCGTGGTGGTCGAGGGCGTCGACGCGGCGGGCGATCTCGGTCGCGAGGACGTGCCAGCACAGCTGGTCGGGGTCGTCGGGCGCGAGGTTGTAGGCCGAATCCTTGCAGGTACAGCTGCCGTCCTCGACGACGTACTCGTCGGAGTGGCCCACGACGACGGTGAAGTCGAGGTACTCCTTGATGCGGCGCTCGGCGACCGCCTCCATGGCGCGCACCCCACGGTCGCCGTGGACTTCGATGATCCGCCCGGCGATCTCGGAGTCGAGTTCGCCGCGCTCGTCGAGCGCGTGTCGCCAGGACGTCGCCGTCACGACGGGGGGTTCGGACCGACCGATGAAAACCCGTTCGGTAGCCGGACCGACGACTCCGCAGGTACGCGATTCGGTCGATACCACTGGACGCGGCGAACCCGTTCCCTCGTCGGTCGGTTCGAGTCGCTCCTCGGAGCGGTCGCTACGACCCGTCGAGGATTTCGGCGAACCAGCCCGCCCGCTGGGCCACCCGGCGGGCGGTTTCGAGCCGGGTTCCTCCCCGGATCGGCGTGTTGAACCACTGACGAACGAGCCAGCGGCGTGATTTGCCGTCGAGCCGCCACCACTGGACGTCCGCCCGGCCGAGGAGGTAGGACTTCCGCAGGAAGTGTCGAAACGACTCGACGTAGGTGTGCTCGACGACGAGTTCGGGGACGTACTGGATCGTGTAGGCCTCGGCGATCCGCTCGGCGAGTTCGGACTCCTCGTGGCCCCAGCCGAAGGTCTCCGCGTCGAACCCGCCGACGTCGTCGAGCACCTCGCGTCGGATCGCCATGTTGCACCCCGGCAGCATGTCGGTGGGTTTCGACTCGTCGCCCTGGTCGTACCACGGGAGGTCGAGGTCGGAAAATGGGGCGTCTGCGGGCTGGAAGACCCGACCGGCGACGGCGGGGTAGGCGTCGAGCGCGACGCTCGCGACCCGGAGGTAGCCCCGGCAGGGCACCGAGTCGTCGTCGAGGAAGACGAGCTTCTCGCCGCGTGCCCGCTCGATCCCGACGTTGCGGGCGTGGGCCGCGCCCCCCTCGCGCTGGATCAGGACCTCGTAATTCTCGAAGTCGTCGCCGGCGAGCCGTGCGGCCGATAGTACGTCGGCGTCATCCGAAAGCGTCGTCGGAATGATGACGCTTATCTCGACCATGGAGCGGGTTCCGCGAGCCATCGGAAAGCCCTTCCGACGCGGCGGTGTCGGTCAGTTATGACCGCGAATCGACCCGCTGATACGCGATACCGTCCCGAAGGGCGCGCGGTCAGCAACACTTAATGTTCCCGCTGGCGTCGCCGGTTCCAATGGCCGGATCGGTCGCCGCAGCGGTGCCTGTGGTGCTCTCAATCATCCTTTGGAGTATTGCCCTGCTTTCGGTCTGCTCCATCGCCTACTGGACGTACCTCGTTCTGTTCGTCGTTCGGGGCTCCGAGTATCCCGAGATCGAGCACGACCCGAGCGAGGTCCAGGTCAGGATACTGACCGTCGATTCACCCCAGATCATCCAAAAGAGCGTCAGCGCCATCCCCGATACCGTCACCGACCGCCACGTGATCGCCGAGGAGCCGATGGATATCCAAGGGGCGACGGTCCACGTGGTGCCCGACAGCTTCGACTCCGAGGCGATCCGGAAGGGCCGGGCGCTCGAATGGGCCCGGCAGAACGTCCCCTGCGGGAAGGAGTTCGTGCTCTACCTCGACGAGGACAGCCTCATGTCGGATTTCGAGGGGGTTCCCGACGCGGACGTGGTCCAGTTTCGGGAGCGCCCCCGCCGGAGCCGGTCGTGGCTCTCCTACCTCGCTGAGGTCTTCCGGATGGGCTTTCAGATCGAACAGCGCGCCTTCCCCTCGCTCTCGGTGCCGCTCTACGCCTGGGGCGGTGGGATCGCGATCCGGTCCGACCTCGAAAACCGCGTCACGTGGGACCACCACACCATGATCGAGGACACCGCGTTCGTCTGGAACGCGGTGGCGATGGACGGCGCGGTCGACTTCGACATGGCGCGCACCAAGTTCGACACCCAGGCCCCGCCGACGATCCGCGCGATGGTGAGCCAGCGAAGCCGGTGGCTCGCGGGCTCGCAGTCCGAGAGCGACCTCCTCCCGCTGCCCTATCACCTCCTCACGACCGTCCGCAACCTCGCGTGGGCGCTCTCGCCCGCGGTGCCGTTCCTGACGCTCGTCCCGCTGCTCGTCCCCGGAACCATCCTCTTCGAGACCGCCTTCCAGGTCCTCTCGGTTCTGGTCTTCAGCTTCGTCGTGGTCTGGTCGATCGCGGGGGCCGCCTACTACGACAGGTCGGTCCTCCTCGGGCTGGTCGTGGTGGTGTTGTCGCCGCTCGTCAGCCTGCTCCACTCCTTCGGCGCGTTCGTGGGACTGGTCGCCCCGCCGAACGACTTCTCGGTCACCCGGAAGATCAGCCCCGAACACGTCGATACGCCCGAGCGCGAGGTCGAGGGCGACTGACACCGACGACCCTGGCCCTACGCCGGTCGGCGGTTCCCGCCGCGCACATCACAATGTTTAACCGAAATCGCGGCAAGGACCGACCGATAGATGGATCGTCGGACCTTTCTTCGTACGACAGGGGTGGCCGGCGTCGCCGGGCTGGCGGGCTGTTCGACCCCGTTCGACCCCGTATCGACCCCGGAGTCGTCGAACGGCAGCGGGAGCGCGCCGACCGACGGGTCGGGTGCCGGAAACGAGAGCACGGGCGAGCTCACCGAAACCCCCGAAGCGCCCCAGACCCGCTCCGGCGCGGCGCTCACGGGCGTCTTCCCCGGCAGCGAGGAGCTCGACGCGACCCTCGCGGCGTACTCGAACTGGATCTCGAAAAAGCCCGCCGTCGTACTGCTGTTCGTCGACGCGCTCGCCGAGCCGAGCGCGACGCAGGGCTTCGTCGACGACGCGTTGACGCAGGTCTGGAACGCGGGCCACGTGCCCATGATATCCTGGCAGCCGCTGGTCAACGACGGGCAGACCCCGGAGGCGGTCGAGCGCCGGATCGCCAACGGCGACTACGACGAACAGATCCGGGCGTGGGCGATGGCCCTCGACGACTGGGCGCATCCGCGCGGCGGGCAGACGCGGGGTCGGCGGTTCTACTTCCGACCGGCCCACGAGATGAACGGCAACTGGTTCCCCTGGAGCGCGGTGGATTCGACTCGCGTCCCCGCCAGTACGGACAGCCCGGGCACCGCCGACGACTACGTCTCGATGTGGCGACACGTTCATCAACTGTTCGGGAACACCGACCTCGACGAGACGAACGTCCAGTGGATGTGGTCGCCGAACGCCGACGAGCCGAGCAACAGCGTCCGCGCCGAGCAGTACTACCCCGGCGACGAGTTCGTCGACTGGGTCGGCCTCGACGGCTTCAACTTCGGCGGGAGTCAGGAGTACGACAACGGCGCGACGTCGAACTGGCGCTCCCCGAACGGGATCTTCGGGCCGATGCTCCAGCGAATACGCGACCTCACCGACAAGCCGGTGGCGCTGGCCGAGTTCGCCTCCTCGTCGGTGCCCGAGTCCGGCGACGGCCACCAGCCCCAGCAGAAGGCCGAGTGGATCCAGGACGTCTTCGACTACGTCGCCGAGAACGACATCAAGATGGCCTGCTGGTTCAACGTCGACCAGGAGGGCCAGGACGAGTCCGACTGGGCGGTCTTCGGCGGCGCACGCGGCACCTCCCAGGTCACGATCGGCGGGACGCAGTACCCCGTCTACGAGGCCTACAACCGGTCGGTTTCGGGCTCGGACTACCTCGGCGCGCTGCCGGACTACCCGCCGCTGCTGACCGACGACGAGTTCGCCGGGGACTTCTGAACCGCCGACTCGTCGCACCCTTTCACCTCGTCACTCGCCGCGAAACGCCGCGTCACCGACGAACGCGGTTTCGTCAGCCACGGCCCGGTTTTCGATGTCCGTCGTCGCGTCGCGGTAGGCGGCGTACCGCCAGTGTGGAACCGCCCCGTCGGGCGATTCCGTCCCCCGCGCCCCGTCGAACGCCGCCCAGTCGGTCTCCTTGTCCTCGTTGAACCAGCACCGGAGCGCCACGCGGTCGTCGAGGTAGTCGAACGCGTCGCGTATCCACGCCGCCTTCCTCGACGGGTCGTGACCCGCGGCCGTCACCGACGAGCTCGCGACCTCCGGCACGCAGACCGGTTTCGCGGCGAGCGCGTCGAGCCGGTCGAGCATTTCGTCGAAGACCGCCGCCGGCGAGGCCCATCCCGACCACTCCTGGCTCGTCCCCCAGTTGAAGCCGTCGAGGCCGACCCAGTCGACGAACTCGTCGCCGGGATAACACGCCTCGGCCGTGTGGGAGCCGACGTCGACGTGGTTGACACACCAGACCCACTGGAGGCGCTCGGCCGGGAGGTCGTCCATCCGGTCGTGGACGCGCCGCCACATCGCGACGTACTCCTCCGGCGTTGTGTTCCCGCCCGCGGGGGCCCAGGGATACCAGTCCCCGTTCATCTCGTGACCGGGCCGGAGGAAGCACCGGCGGTCGTCGGCGGTCCCGAGCGCCCCGTCGGGCCCCGCGAGCCACCCGCGAAGTCGCTCCGCCCACGCGTCGAGGTAGTCGTCGTACGCCCCTTCGGCGATCCGCGCTGCGATGTCCGGCGGCGTCGAATCCGGGGTTGGGGTGTAGGGCTCCCAGGTGAGCAGCGGCACGCGGCCCGCGTTCCATACCTCGGGAAGCAGCTGGTCGAAGACGTGGTCGAGCCCGTCGGGATCCCACGGCACGAAGACGACGTGGACGGCGTGGCGCGCGCCGGCCCACTCGTCCATCGCGTCGAGGACGGCGATCCTGTCCGGTCGGACGTAGGCCCCACACAGCGTCGTGGTCATTGGTAGTGCAGTGGGTCGGCTGGTGGTCGTGCGGGCGGCGTGCGGTCGGTGGCCATAGCTCGGGATCCGTTCGGGCGGGATTGAGTCTGGTGGTCGCCACCGACCGACCGATTCTTTTCGGTGGCGCGCCGAGGACGGGTAATGGACGGGCCGCTCTGGACCGACGACCACGCGCCGGCGCTCGCCGACCTCCCCCAGGCCGACGTCCGGCGCTCGCTCGCGCGCGCGGTCGAGGAGCCGCTGAACCTCGTGCTGCACGGCCCGCCGGGCGCGGGCAAGACCGCCGCGGTTCGCGCGCTCGCCGACGAGACCCACACGCACGCCGACGACCTCGTGGAGCTCAACGTCGCCGACTTCTTCGGCCGGACCAAGAAGGAGGTGAGCGAGGACCCCCGGTTCTCGTCGTTCATCACCTCGAAGCGCCGCCGGAACTCCTCGAAGGCCGACCTCATCAAACACGTCCTCACCGAGTCGGCGAGCTACGCGCCCGTCGACGGTACCTACAAGACGATCCTGCTCGACAACGCCGAGGCCATTCGCGAGGACTTCCAGCAGGCGCTCCGCCGGGTGATGGAACGCAACTACAAGACCACGCAGTTCGTCATCACGACGCGCCAACCCTCGAAGCTCATCCCCCCCATCTCCTCGCGGTGTTTCTCGATCCCGGTGCGCGCGCCGACCACCGACGAGACCGTGGCGGTGCTCGAATCGATCGTCGAGGCGGAGGGCGTCGCGTACGACGACGACGGCCTCGAGTACGTCGCGGGCTACGCCGACGGCGACCTCAGAAACGCGATCCTGGGTGCCCAGACCACCGCCGAGGACGCGGGCGAGGTCACGATGGAGACCGCCTACGACGCGCTCGGGTCGGTCGGCAACGACGACCGGGTCGAGGGGATGGTGGCGGCGGCCGTCGACGGCGAGTTCACGGACGCGAGAAGCACCCTCGACGACCTCCTCGTCGACGACGGGCTGAGCGGGAGCGAGGTCCTCGAGGACGTTCTCCGGGTGGCGCGCTCGCGGTCGGTCGGACCGTCCGCCCCCGAACTCCACCGGCTCGCCGGCGAGGTCGACATGGACCTCGCCGAGGGCACCGACGACCGCCTCCACCTCTCGCACCTCCTCGCCGAGCTCGGTCGATAGCACGACCCGCGATCGGTTGTCGTGCGACAACTTTGGCGTGCGACAACCGAACCCGTATGACCGTCCCCCCCCGACTCACGGTCGGATGAACGATGGGTCCCGAGCGGTCGCGAGCGTGGCGCGGTGGTGGAGCGACCTCGACGGCGGGTGGCGGGCGGTGCTCCTCGGAACCGTCCTCGTCGCGGTCGTCCTGACCGGGATCCGGATACCGTGGTGAGGCAGTTTCTGCCGGGCATCGCGGCACTCGTCGCGGTCGGCCTTCTCGCACGCGGCGTGTCACGGGTCGTTCCCGAGGCCAACCACCTGATCGTCGCGATCGTTCTCGGCGTCGTGGTCGCCAACACCTACGGGGTCCCCGACCGGGCGGAATCGGGCGTCGGCACCCACACCCTCTGGCTCGAAACCGGGATCGTGGTGATGGGTGCGAGCGTCGCGCTCGACCGGGTGGTCGCCGCCGGGCCTACGATCCTGGCCCTCGTCGTGGGGACGGCTCTCACGACGGTCGTGGTGGTCGAAGTGCTCGCGCGGGGGCTGTTCGCGATCGACGAGGAGACCGGGTCGTTGCTCGCCGCTGGCTCCGGGATCTGTGGGGTCTCGGCGGTGGTGGCGATCGCCGAGTCGATCCACGCCGACGAGACCCGGATCGCCTACGCCGCCGCCACGGTCCTGCTGTTCGACGCCGTCACCCTCCTCGTCTACCCCGTGGTCGGCCACCTGCTGGGGCTCTCGGACGCCGTCTTCGGGGTCTGGGCGGGGCTCACGATGTTCAGCACCGGGCCGGTGACCGCCGCCGGCTTCGCGTTCTCGCCCGCGGCGGGTCGGTGGGCCCTGCTGGTCAAACTCACCCGCAACGCGCTGATCGGGCTGGCCGCGGTGGCCTACGCGGTCTACTACGCCCGGCGGTCGGGTCGCACCGCCGACGGCGTCGGGCTCGACCACCTCTGGCGGACGTTCCCGAAGTTCGTCCTCGGCTTCCTCGGCGTGATGGTGCTCGCCAACGTCGGCGTGCTCGGGCCACAGGCCATGGATTCGCTCTCGCACGCCTCGGACTGGCTGTTCCTGTTCGCCTTCGCGGGGCTCGGCCTCACGATCGACGTCGACGAACTCCGCTCGACCGGCTACGAACCCGTCCTCGTCGTTTTCGTCGGGCTCGTCACGGTGAGCACGACCGCGCTGATCGTCGTGGCCGCGCTGTTCTGACCCGCACGCTTTTCGTCGTGCGCCAACTCGTCTCGTCGATGCGGGAGTTCACGTTCGTCATCGAGTACGATGCGGGGACCGACCCCGTCATGGACGTCTGTATCGAGCATCCCTCGGTTCTCGCCCACTCGCTCGACGGCTTCGTGACCGGCGACCGGTTCTGGCGGATCGAACGGATCTCGGGGCCCGAACCCGCGCTCGAAGCGATCGAGACCGTCCGGTTCGATGGGACGAAATGCGGCGAGTCGGTCACCGAACACGACTGCGAGGCCGCACGCTACCACGACGTGCTCGAACGCGACGAGGGCGAACTCGTGCTCTACACCTACCTCGAAGACATCACGCGGTGTGAGTCGATACACACCCTCGCGGGCAAACACCTCCCCTCGGGGCTGGTCTTCGAGACCCGTCGGGAGGGCTCGCGCCACCACTGGCGGGTGCTGATGCGGTCGGACGCCAACGTCGGGGTGCTCTACGACGAGATCGGCGCGCGGCTCCGGGACGGACTCACGTTTCGGATGGGACACCTCCGGGACGCCGACGGCTGGCGGCGCGATGCGTTCGCAACGCTCTCGATGCCCGACGAACAGCGAACCGCGCTCGAAGCCGCCGTCGCGGGCGGCTACTACGAGACGCCCCGCGAGACCACGCTCGATGCGATCGCCGACGACCTCTCCATCCCACGCTCGACGCTCTCCTACCGGCTCCGCCGGGCCGAGACCACGCTCGCACGGCGGTTCGTCGGCGAGGACGGGGACCGGTGGCTCCGGTGAGTTCTCCTATTGCTCGTCCGGAGTGCGCCCCGGGGTTAATACCGCTCGCGGCGAAAGGGAGGACACCGGATGAGTGACTCGACGACCGACGCGCTGGTGTCCGCCGAGTGGGTCACGGAGCGCCTCGACGCGTTCGGGCGCGACGACCCGTCGCTCCGGCTGCTCGAAGTCGACATCGAACCCGCGAACTACGACGCGGGCCACGTGCCGGGCGCGACCAAGCTCGACTGGAAACGCGACCTCCAGGACGCCACGACGTTCGACGTGCCGACGAGGACGGCCTTCGAGCGGCTGCTCGGCGACGTCGGGATCACCGCCGATTCGACGGTGGTGGTCTACGGCGACATGATGAACTGGTTCGCGGCCTACGCTTACTGGCTGCTGGCCTACTACGGTCACGACGACGTCCGACTCCTCGACGGCGGTCGGGACGTCTGGACCGCCCACGACCGCCCGACCACGACCGAGACCCCGCAGTTCACGTCGCGGTCGTACGCCGTGGACTCGTTCGACGAAACCGTTCGCGCCGACCGGCCCGACGTCGAGGACGCCATGCGCCGGGGCGTGCCGCTCGTGGACGTTCGCACGCCCGAGGAGTACCGCGGCGAGATCCTCGCGCCGCCGGGCTGGAACGAGGGCGTCCAGCGCGGCGGCCACATCCCGGGCGCGGTGAACGTGCCCTGGAGCCAGGTGGTCGACGACGAGGGCCGTTTCAAACCCCGCGAGGAGCTCGACGCGATCTACCACGAGGCCGGCCTCGACCCCGCGACCGAGGTGATAACCTACTGTCGGATCGGCGAACGGTCGGCGCTGACGTGGTTCGTGCTCTCGGAGCTCCTCGGCTACGCCGACGTCAGGAACTACTACGGCTCGTGGGTCGAGTGGGGGAACTCCGTTGGCGCGTCGATCGAGAAGGGCCAGCGCGCCGGCGTCCGCCGGGAGTAGCTATCCCAACACCGCGATGTAGCGGGTGAGCGAAGCGTGAACCCGGCGTTCGAAGACGTCCTCGACCGTCCAGCCCGCCGCGCGCGCCGCGTCGGTCCACGGTCGGTCGCTGACGAGTACGGCTCGCGGCGCGACCCGTCGGGCTTCGGCGAGCGCGCCGGCCACCACCGTTTCGAGGTCGCCCTCAATCCTCGATTGGCGACCGTAGGGCGCGTCGAACACCACCGCGTCGGCCGCCCCGTCTTCGAGGGGAAGGTGGGTCGCGTCGCCGCGCGCGGTCGCCCACCCGCCGTCGAGGTAGTGTGCGAGGTTCTCGCGCGCCCCGCGGGCCATCTTCGCCTGGGCGTCGAGCCCCAGCACGTCGGCCCCCACCAGACCGGCCTCGACCAGGACCCCGCCGGTGCCGCACATCGGATCGACCACGAGCGAACCGGGCTCCGTGCCGGCGATGTTGGCGAGCGCCCGCGCGAGCAGCGGGCTCATCGACCCCGGCTGGAAGAAGGGTTTCTTCGTCGGGGCGCGCGCGCCGAACCCGCGGTCGGTCTCGATGTCGAGCCAGCCGAGGACACAGCGTTCGTCCGAAAACAGCGCCCGAAGCTCGTGGTCGGGGTCGTCGAGGTCGACCGGAAGTCCTTCGTTCGTGAGGACGCCGCCGAGCTCCCGTTCGGCGTGCGGGGTGTCGACCCCCGTTCCGCGGCGGACGTCGCGCGCCCGGACCGCGACGGTTCCGTCGAGGTCGAGCGGGGCGGCCGCGAGGGACGCGACGGCGGCCTCGACGGTCGCCGCGGACCGGTCCACGACGCGGCTCACACGGTGGGTGTACGCGAGGCTCCGCACCGCCCGTCTATCGACCGCTTCGGCGACCCCGACCCCGGGGGCGACGACCTCGACCCCCGTCATCGCGGTCGCGGCCTCGCGGGCGGCGAAGGCGTCGTCCTCGCCCGCGAACTCGACGACGTACACGGCCTCACTCCGGGCGGGCCGTCTCATGACGATATCGGTCCCGAAGCCGGGATGTTCATCGTCGATACGTATCAACCAACACCACCAACTTTTATAAGTCTTAAATACTATTTTTAAGACGACTCATGTCCGCTCAGGACCCAAAGGAAACCATCAACATCGAGAACGTCGTGGCGTCGACGGGTATCGGGCAGGAACTCGACCTCCAGAGCGTCGCGATGGACCTCGAAGGTGCGGACTACGACCCCGAACAGTTCCCGGGGCTGGTCTACCGAACCCAGAACCCGAAGTCCGCGGCCCTGATATTCCGGTCGGGGAAGATCGTCTGCACCGGCGCGAAGAGCACCGCCGACGTCCACGAGAGCCTCGAGATCGTCTTCGACAAGCTCCGGGACCTCGAGATCAAAGTCGAGGACGCTCCCGAGATCGTCGTCCAGAACATCGTCACGAGCGCCGACCTCCAGAAGACCCTGAACCTCAACGCGATCGCCATCGGGCTGGGGCTCGAGAACATCGAGTACGAGCCCGAGCAGTTCCCGGGGCTCGTCTACCGGCTCGACGACCCCGAGGTCGTCGCGCTGCTGTTCGGTTCGGGGAAGCTCGTCATCACCGGCGGGAAGGAGCCCGCCGACGCCGAACACGCCGTCGACAAGATCACCGACCGGCTCGACGACCTCGGGCTGCTCGACGGCTGAGATACCCCCTTTTCATCCGAACGTGAGCGAGCTATGAACCGCGAGGGAAACCCGGGACGAACCCGCGAGGACGGACGCAGGCGATGATCGAGAACGTCCTCGCACAGGTCACCCCGACCACCGGCAGGCCGCTCGCCTACCTCGGGACGTTCGTGCTCGCGGCGGCGGTCTACTCCCTCACCGCGCACATCGCCGCCCGGAACGTCCTCGGCGACGTGCCGGCTCGGCGAGCGCTCCTCGTTGGACCGGGCCCCGCCGCCGTCTCGGTCGCTCTCCAGCAGTACGGCGTCCTCGCGTTCGCCGTGGCGCTCGCGCTGGATTTCGTGTTGATCCGCTACGTCTACCGGCTTCGCTTGCGAACCGCGGGCCTCGTGACGGTCATCCACCTCGTGGTGAGCGTCCTCGTCCTGTTCGTGGCGCTGAGCGCCTACCGGCTCGCAAGTACCGCGCCCGGATAGCTCAGTCGACGAGGCGTTCGATCTCGGTCACCAGAATGTCGCTCGCGCCGCGCGCCTTGACGTCGGTGATGACCTCGAAGACGTCGCGTTCGTCGACCACGGCGTGGACCGCGACCTGGTCGCCGCCCGCGATGTTCATCACCGTCGGCCCGCCGAGCCCCGGGATCACGTCCCGGATCGCGTCGAGTTCGTCCTCGGGGGCGTTCATCATGAGGTAGCGTTTGCCCTCGGCCGAGCGCACCGAGGAGAGCGCGGTCTCGATCTCGGCGAGCTTCGGGTCGTCGGCGACGTCGGGCCGGACGAACAGCCGGGCGGAGCTTTCGAGGACCTCGTCGACGACCGCGAGCCCGTTGACCCGGAGGGTGGTTCCCGTGGAGGTGATGTCGATGATCGCGTCGGCCATCTCGACGTGCGGGGTGAGTTCGGTCGCACCGGAGACCTCGACGACCTCGGGGTCGATCCCCCGTTCGGCGAAGTACTCCCGGGCGATGTGGGGGAACTCGGTCGCGACGGTTCCGCCCGCGAGGTCATCGACCGACCCGATCGAGCCGTTCTCCGGGGCGGCGAGCACCAGTCGGCAGTTCCCGAACCCGAGGTCGAGGCGTTCGTCGAGGTCGACGCCGGCCTCGCGGACCTGGTCGAGCCCCGTGACGCCGGCGTCGGCCGCGCCGTCGGCGACGTACTCGGGGACGTCAGCCGCCCGGACGAACAGCACCGTGACTTCGGGGTCGACCGTCGAGGCGTAGAGCTGGCGGTCGGTGCCGTTCTCGAGGTGGAGACCCGCGCGTTCGAGCAGACCCACCGTCGGATCGTGGAGGCGGCCCTTGTTGGGCACGGCGAGGCGCATACCCGCTATCGAGTCCCCGCGGATGAACTGCCTTTCGTTACCCGCGCGACCGACCCGCCGGCTCGACCGTCCAACGAACCGCTACCGGGTTCGGCGGTCAACAGCGTCATGACTGCGTAGCGCCAGGATCCGGTATGAACCGGGAGACCGACGTGCTCGTCGTCGGCGGCGGCGCGACCGGGGTCGGCGTCGCGCGCGACCTCGCGATGCGGGGCGTCGACGTCACGCTCTGCGAACGCGGCGGGCTGGGGTCGGGAACGACGGGGCGCTCGCACGGCGTGCTCCACAGCGGCGCGCGCTACGCCGAGTCCGACGCCGAGGGCGCACGCGAGTGCATCGCGGAGAACCGGGTCGTCAAGGGGATCGCCGGCGCGTGCGTCCGGGACTCGGGCGGCTACTTCGTCGCGCTCGACGGCGACGACCCCGACTATTTCGAGGCGAAGCTCGAGGGCTGTCGGGCGCAGGACATCCCCGCCGAGCCGATGTCGGGAGCGGCGGCGCGCGAGGCAGTACCGGCGCTCGCCGACGATGTCGAACGAGTCATCCGGGTGCCCGACGCCGTGGTCTACCCCTCGCGGCTCGTCGCGGCCACGGCCGAGAGCGCCCGTCGCCACGGCGCGCGGGTGCTCCCCGACGCGCCCGTGACGGACCTCCACACCGAGAACGGGCGGGTCGTCGGCGCGACGGTCGACCACGACGGCGGGGAGACCGTTCGGACGAACCACGTCGTCAACGCGGCGGGCGCGTGGGCGGGCCGGATCGCGGAGAAGGCCGGCGTCGAGGTATCGATGCAGCCGACGAAGGGCGTGATGGTCGCGATCGAGGGTGTCGAGGTGGACCCGGTCCTGAACCGCTGCCGGTCGCCCGCCGACGGCGACCTCGTGGTCCCGCACGACGACGAGGTCGTGCTGGGCACCACGAGCGTCGCGGTCGACGACCCCGACGAGTATTCGCGGGAGGACGAAGCGGTCGACCGGATGGTCGCCGAGTGCGCCGCGATGGTGCCCGCGCTCGCGAACCGCGAACCGGACAGAACCTACTGGGGCGTCAGGCCGCTCTACGCGCCCGACGAGGACGAACGCGGCGGCGCGCGCTCGATCTCGCGGGGCTTCTTCCTGCTCGACCACGCCGACGACGGGGTCGGGGGGTTTTCGAGCATCGTCGGCGGGAAGCTCACCACCCACCGCCGGATGGCCGAGGCGGTCGCCGACCACGTCTGCGACGCGCTCGGGGTCGACGGGACGTGTCGAACCGCCGACGAACCGCTCCCCGGCCACGACGACCCCGCGGAACTCGACGACCTCGTCGGCGAGTACGTGACCGACTCGCCCGCCGACAGCGACCTCCGGGACTGACGACGGGCGCGGGGTTTCGGGACCGAGGTCCGCTCGAACCGGGAGTCGTCGGTCACGGCTGTCGACGGACCGCAGCGACCGACCGCCGCTCGCGGATGCGTTCGGTCGGCGCTACCGACCACGTTATCGTCTCGCGGTGCGTCCGTCCTGTCGAGGGGTACGTTACCAATTGTCAGATTCAAAGCAACCGGATGGCCACGCGTTCCAGCCGACCGACGACGAGGAGGACGTCGAGACCGTTCGCCCGTCCGACGACCTCGGCGTCCCCGAGGACCGTCTCTCACGCCGCGCGTGGAAACGGGCGTGTGAGTCGTGCGAGACGCTCGTTCCGGTCGGGAACTACTGTATCGAGTGTGGGGACCCGTTGACCGAGGAGTAGCGCGGCGTCGACGAAGCCGTGGCCGGGTCGTAGCCCACACCGGGGTCGAGAAGCCGCCCGGCTTCGACGGATTGAGGGTTCGGGCCGCCCCAGTCCGGCCATGACCACGCTCGAGATCGTCGGCGGTCGGGTGCTTCGTCCGGACATGACCGTCGAGCACGGGGACGTGCTCGCGGACCGGGAGACGGGCGAGATACGTGCGGTCGGCGACGTTCCCGACGGCGACGAGTCGCTGGACGCGAGCGGCGGGCTCGTCATCCCCGGATTGGTCAACGCCCACACCCACGTCGCGATGACGCTGTTGCGGGGCTACGCCGACGACGAGCCCCTCGAAACCTGGCTTCAGGAGGACATCTGGCCGGTCGAGGCCACCCTCGAACCCGCGGACGTCCGGGCAGGGGTCGAACTCGGGCTGGTCGAGATGATCGAGACCGGCACGACCGGCTTCTGCGATATGTACTTCGACGTCCCCGAGACCGTCGCCGCGGTCGAGGAAGCGGGCCTCCGCGCCCGCGTCGGCCACGGCATCGTCACCGTCGGGAAGGACGAGGACGAAGCCCGGGCGGATCTCGAGGAGGGGCTACGCGTGGCCCGCGAGTTCGACGGTGCGGCGGACGGGCGGGTCTCGACGGCGTTCATGCCCCACAGCCTCACCACCGTCGACGCCGCCGAACTCGACGCGTTCGTGCCGGAAGCACGCGAGGCGGACGTTCCGGTCCACCTCCACGCCAACGAGACGACCGGCGAGGTCGAGCCCATCGTCGACGACCACGAAAAGCGCCCCCTGGAGTATGCCGTCGACCACGGCCTGCTCGAACCCGAGGACTTCGTCGCCCACGGCGTCCACCTCGACGAGCGCGAGGTCGACCTGCTCGCCGAGCGGGGTGCCGGCGTGGTCCACTGTCCGGCCTCGAACATGAAGCTCGCGAGCGGGATCGCCCCGGTGCAGACGCTCCTCGATGCGGGCGTCACGGTCGGCCTGGGAACCGACGGGGCGGCCTCGAACAACGACCTCGACATGTTCGACGAGCTCCGCGACGCCGCGATGGTCGGCAAACTCGGGGCCGGCGACGCGAGCGCGGTCGACGCCCCGAGCGCGGTCGGGATGGCGACGGCGGGGAGCGCCGCGGTCGCGGGCTTCGATGCCGGCCGGATCGAGCCGGGCGCGAACGCCGACCTCGCCGTCCTCGACCTCGACGCGACCCACCTCACGCCCCACCACGACCTCGTGAGCCACCTCGCCTACGCCGCCTCGGGGACTGACGTCCGGCACACGGTCTGCGATGGCGAGGTCCTGATGCGCGACCGGGAGGTCCTGACGCTCGACGTCGACGAAGTCCGTGAAACGGCCGAGCGCCACGCCGCGGCCGTGGTCGAGCGCGCCGAGTAACGGGTTATTCGCGGCCGCCGAGGCGTCGCGCGCCGACCGCCGCCAGACCCGCGAGCGCCGCGACGACGCCGAAACCCGGTCCGTTCGAGCTGGTGGTCTCGTTGCCGCTTCCGCCCGTCGCGCCGGTCCCGGCGGAGCCCGCACCGCTCGTGGCCTCGGATTCGCCGGCCGCCGCACCCCCCGCCGTTCCGTTCGCCCTGGCCGCCATTCCCGTCGATGTGCCCGTCGTCCCGGCGTCCGTCCGGTTCCCGGACCCGCCGCTCGCGTCCGAGGCGGGGACGAGCCGGTGGACGCCACCGCCGTCGTCGCCCCGGGTGAGAGCGTAGAGCTCGTCGTCGTTGTCCCGGCCGATCGCGATGAGCGCACCGTTCAGTTCGCCGTCGTCGGTCGTGGCGACGTCGAGTTTCGTGAACGACCAGAGGTCGTCGCCGTCACTGGGTGTGGCGGCGAACAGCGCGCCGACGGCGGAGCCGCCGAAGAGGTAGTCGCCGAAGACGTACTGGCCGGAGAGCGCGTCGACCGATCCGTCGTAGACGTAGCCGCCGATGACCGACACCCCGACCGGCTGGCCGTCCCTGACGTGCGGATACTCGATGACGGGGTCGATGAGCGGCTCGCCGCCCCGGACCGACTCCGGGGTCGAACTCGGGCAGCTGTCGCCGCTCGTGCCGTAACAGTGGGTCCCCTCCCGGACGTTCCAGCCGTAGTTCCCGCCGTTCTCGACGATGTCGACCTCCTCGTACTCCGACTGGCCGACGTCGGCGACGTAGAGCTCGCCGTTGGAAAAGCCCATTCGCCAGGGGTTGCGAAAGCCCCACGCGAAGTGTTCGTCGAGGCCCTCTTCTCCCACGAGGGGGTTGTCCTCGGGGATGCCGTAGGGTTTCCCGTCCGATTCACCGTCGACGTCGATCCGGAGGACGCTCCCGAGGAGGTTCTCGGTGACGTCCTGACCGTTGCCGCCCTCGTTCGCGTCGTACCAGTCCTCGGCGTGACCGGTGCCGGCGTCGCCGCCCTTGCCGCCGTCGCCGAGCGAGGCGTAGAGGTAGCCGTCGGGCCCGAACGCCACCGCACCGCCGTTGTGGTTGCTCTGGGGTTCGGGCTCCGAGATGAGCTGGCGTTCGGAGTCTGGGTCCCCGCTCGACCCGTCGTCGGTCGCCGTGAACTCCGAGAGCACCGCGTTGTGCGAGTAGGGGTCGGGCGTCTCCTCGGTCGGGGGTTCGCTGTAGCGGAGGTAGAACCGGCCGTTGTCCGCGAACTCGGGGTGGAAGGCGAGCCCTAGCGCACCCTGTTCGCCCTCCACGGGGGTCATTCGGTCGGCGATGTCGATGAACGGTTCGTCCCGGCTGCCGTCGTCGTCGACCACGTAGACCTGGCCCGCACGTTCGAGCACGAACCACCGGTCGTCGCCCGCCGGCGCGGCGAAGTCGATCGGTTCTTCGAGCCCGTCGGCGACGGTTTCGAGCCCGATCGACGGACCGCCCGGCACCACCGCCGCCTGCTGTCGAGCCGGCGTCGCACGACCCGTGCCGACCCCACCGAGACCGCCGGTCACCCCGGCGAGCGTGCCGGCTGCGACGGTTCCGAGCAGACGGCGGCGGGTTGGAGTCGGTTCGAAGGAGGAAATCTCGGGGCGGCTATCTGCGTTCATCGGGTGAGTGTCACGTTCGAGTCGCCGTCCGGGTAAAGTTCTACCGGCCCCACGTGCTGCGATTCGGCCTCTGTCCGACGGCTCAGTCCCCCGAGAGCCGGTCGCCGACCGACTCGCCCGGTTCGACGGTGTTCCAGGGCTCGCCGTCGACGGAGACCCGAAGCGTCGCGTTGCCGTCGTTGCTCAGGGAGGTGACCTCGCCCGTCGTCCGATAGCTGTCGACGCCACCGTCACCGACGAACCCGTAGATCTCGTTGGTTCCGATAGGTGACCATCGGTCCGGACGGTCCGCCTCGGCGGGAACGTCGGCCTCGTTGCCGAGCGTGAGTCCCTCGGTCGCCGAGAGGAAGTACATCGACTCGCCGCTCCCGACCGCCTCGACCCGGACGACGTTCTCCGAGTCGCTCGGCGGCGGCAGCGTGGTCGGCGCGATCGTGGTGTTCCCCTCTAGCCCCTCGCCGGGTTCGAGCGTGTCGGTCCGTTCGCCGTCCTCGTAGACCGCCAGCGTCGCGTTGCCGTCGTTGACCATCGTGCCCGGCGAGACACCGGTGATGTAGCTGTCGACGCCCCCGTCACCGACGTAGCCCTGAATATAGGTCTCGGTCAGATGGATCGTCCGGTCCGGGTGGTCGGCACCCTCGCGGTCCGCCTCGGGCCCGAGTTCGATGCTCCCCGGGACGTAGATCCGGTAGTAGGACTCGCCGCTCCCGACCGCCCGCACGACCAGATATCGCTGGTCGTCGTCCAGCCCGTCGGGCCGTTCGACGACCGACCCGGATTCGGTTCCCGTCGGCGTGTCGGTCGGCGTCGCGGTGCTCGTGGCGGCCGGTGTTGCAGTCGGAGTACTGGTCGGTGTCGGAGCGGGAGTCGTCGCTGTCGGCGTCGCGGTTGATGCTGTGGTCGCGGTCGCCGTCGACGTCGCGGCGCGAGTCGTCGGGGTGGCCGCTACGGTCGTCGTGGTCTCGGCGGGCGTCTCGGTCGCGTCGTCGCCTCCCGTGGGGGCCCCGCCAGCCGCCGTCCCTTCGATCGGCGTCGACGTCGGTGCGGCGGTCTCCTCCCCACCGAGACCGGCGAGTCCGGCACAGCCCGAGAGCAGAACGGCCACGGCGATCACGATCGCGAGGGTGGATTTCGACGTCATCTCGTCGTTGGCGTTCGGAAGCGCTCCGGTGGCATATAAACCCCACCGTTGTCGCGGCGGTGGGCGCGTTCGACATCCCTCGGGCGACGTGTCGCGGTCGATCCACCGGGCTTCGGTAGGGTTTTGAGCCCACTGGCTCTCGATACGACCATGACCGCATCTCCGATCACCGACCGGCTCGACGACCCGGCGGCGAGCCGGGAGTCGGGCCGCCAGAAGATCGACTGGGCCCGCGAACACATGCCGATCCTCGACGCGCTCCGCGAGGAGTTCGAGGCCGAGCAACCCCTCGCGGGCGAACGCCTCGGGATGGCGATGCACGTCGAGGCCACCACTGCCGTCCTCACCGAGACCCTCGCGGCGGGCGGGGCGGAGATCGCCATCACGGGCTGCAACCCGCTCTCGACCCACGACGACGTCAGCGCGGCGCTCGACGCCAACGATTCGATCACCTCCTACGCCGAGCGCGGGGTCGACGACGACGAGTACTACGACGCGATCGAGGCCGTCATCGACCACGAACCCACCATCACCGTGGACGACGGCATGGACATGGTCGCCGCGATCCACGAGGACCACCCCGACCTCATCGACTCGATCAAGGGCGGCTGCGAGGAGACGACGACCGGGGTCCACCGCCTCCGCGCGATGGACGACGACGGCGCGCTCGACTACCCGGTGTTCGCGGTGAACGACACCCCGATGAAACACCTCTTCGACAACGTGCACGGGACCGGCGAGTCCTCGCTCGCCGCCATCGCGATGACCACCAACCTCTCGTGGGCGGGCAAGACCGTGGTCGTCGCTGGTTACGGCTTCTGCGGGCGCGGCGTGGCGAAGAAGGCCGCCGGGCAGAACGCGAAGGTCGTCGTCACGGAGGTCGACCCCCGGCGCGCGCTCGAAGCCCACATGGAGGGCTATGAGGTCCTGCCGATGGACGAGGCCGCCGCCGTCGGCGACGTCTTCATCACGACGACCGGGAACCGCGACGTGATCACCCGCGACCACTTCGAGTCGATGCAAGACGGCGTCCTGCTCGCCAACGCGGGCCACTTCGACATCGAGATCGACCTCGACGCGCTCTCCGAGCTCGCCGAGAGTGATCGTGAGGTTCGCCCCGGCGTTCGTGAGTACGCGCTCAGTGATGGAAGACGGCTCAACGTGCTCGCGGAGGGTCGGCTGGTGAACCTCGCCGCGCCGGTGGCGCTCGGCCACCCGGTCGAGGTGATGGACCAGTCCTTCGGGGTCCAGGCCGTCTCGGTTCGCGAACTCACCGAAGCGAGCTACGAGCCGGGCGTCCACGACGTGCCCGACGAGCTGGACAGGGAGGTCGCCGAGATCAAACTCGACGCCGAGGGGATCGACCTCGACGAACTCACCGGGGCACAGACCGAGTACATGGGGAGCTGGGACCACGGGACGTGAGCCACGCGAAGGGCGACCGGGTGGAACGCGAACTCGTCAATCGGCTCGATGGGGCGGGCTACGCGGTGATGCGCGCGCCCGCCTCGGGAGCGGCCACCGAGCGCGAACTCCCGGACGTGCTCGCGGGCAACGGCGACGACTTCTACGCCATCGAGGCGAAATCGTCCTCGGGGGATCCGATCTACCTCACCGGCGAGGAGGTCGAGGCGCTCGTCTTCTTCGCGCGGAACTTCGGCGCGAAACCCCGGATCGGGGTGCGCTTCGACCGCGAGGACTGGTACTTCTTCCATCCCGGCGACTGCTACGTCACCGACGGCGGCAACTACCGCGTCAAGAAGGAGACCGCCCTCTCGGACGGCATCGACTTCGACGAACTCACCGGCCAGTCCTCACGAACTCAGCTCGACGAGTACGAGCCCTGACTTCGATCCCACGGCGACCGCCGCCGAACCCGGTTCGTCGTGCGAGTGTCTGACGCGGAATTAAGTACCGTCCGGGCCTCGTCCCGAGCGGGCGCGTCGACCGGTTCCACCCCTCCCCCACACTTCCCCCCGTTCGCGCGCCCGGTTTTCCCTCTCCTCTAGATCGGGGCTCCTCCACCCCGACCCCGACCGTTCGAGCCGCGCCGCCGGTTCAGTCGTCGGCCGTCCCGTGGATACGGTCGCGGACCGCCGAGACGACGTCCGGTTCGGCCATCATCGCGAGGCGGTCGCCGGTCTCGACTTCGGTCCTCGGCAGCGGGATCGTCATCGGCTCGTCCGCGCGACCGTGGGCGTAGATGTGGGCGTCGTCGGGGATGTCGAGCGCGACGACGCGTTCACCCACCACCGGGGAGTCCTCGGGGACGACGAGCACGATCGCCGAGAGCCGTTCGGTGATGTCGGCGAGCACGCTGAAATCGCCGCCGAGCAGCGCGGTCTTCGCGCCGGCCGCGCCGAGCTGCTCGGGGTAGATGATCTCGTCGACGCCCTCGCTGTACTTTCGGTAGACGTCCTCGGTGAACTCGTCGCTGATCCGGAGAACGGTGCGACAGCCGTGGTCGTTCCCCGCCCGACAGGCCTCGAAGTTGACTTCGGGGTCGCCGGTGAGACCGCCGACCGCGTCGGCGGTTTCGAGGTCGGCTGATTCGAGCACCGCCTCCGAGGCTCCGTCGCCCTCGATCACGTCGATCCCCGCCTCGCGAGCCCGTTCGACCTTCTCGGGGTCGTTCTCGACGACGGTCACCTCGTGGCCCTCCGTATCGAGGATCTGTGCGGTCCGGATCCCGACGCGGCCGTAACCCACCAAGACGCAGTTCATGCGCCCTCTTGCGCACCGGGGATGAAAACCCTACCTGCTTTCCGGCACGAACGACCTGCCAGGCCGTCATCAAGCCCTATGTACTCTCCCGGAGAACGGCGGTACGATGACGAAGATCGCGATAACCGGCGCGGCGGGCAACGTTGGACGAGTGCTACTGGATGGCTTCGCCGACCACGAGGTCACGCCGCTCACGTTCGAGGAAACGGACGACCTCGATTCGATCGTCTGCGATATCACCGACCGCGAGGCGTTCGTCGACGCGCTCGACGGTCAGGACGTCCTGATCCATCTGGCCGGGAATCCCTCGCCGTACGCCGAGTGGGACGACCTCAAGGAGCCGAACATCGACGGGGTCTACAACGCCTACCACGCGGCCATCGAGAACGACCTGGACCGGGTGGTGTTCGCGAGTTCGAACCACGCCGTCAACATGGACGACATCTCGGATCCCACGGAACCCGAGACGATGGCCGCCGACGCGCCCACGGTCTACCCCGGGACCGCGGGCCGGCCCGATTCGTTCTACGGGGTCTCGAAGGTCGCGGGCGAGGCGCTCGGCGACTTCTTCTCGAAACGCTACGACATCGAGGCCGTTAGCCTCCGCATCGGCTGGCTCATGACCGAGGACGAACTCGAAGACTCACAGGACACGGCGGACAGCGACTACCCCGAGGACGCCGCCCGGTTCGGGCGCGCGATGTGGCTCAGCCACCGCGACTGCCGGGACGTCTTCGAGTCCGCCGCCACCGCCGAGGTCCCGCACGAACCGCTCGTGGTCCACGGGATCTCGCGCAACGACGACCGCTACCTCTCGCTCACCGAGACCCAGCGCACGATCGGCTATCGGCCACGTGACAACGCGAGCGAAACGCTCGAAAACTAATCGTTCGGAACGCGAACGTCGGATCGGTTACTCGATGTGGCCTTCGCGCCGGAGCTGGTCGGCGTCCTGGTCCTCGTAGCGCCACTCGATGGTGCCCTTCTCGTCCTGCCAGTCCCAGGGCTCGAGGATCACGACGTCGCCCTCGTTGATCCAGACCCGATACTTCATTCGACCGGGGATCCGCCCCATGCGCTCTCTCCCGTCCATACACCGTACGCGGACGTGGTTGCCACCGTTGTGCTCGGTGACGACCCCGAAGACCTGGTTGTCGTCCGGCATTCGGAGGTTCTTTCGTCCGGATCCTTCGCTCATGCGTTCCGGTAGGTGACATGGACTCTTAAGCCATTGGAAACGTTCGGTAGCGTTTGCCACGCCCTCGATGGGTGGAGAACCGATCCGATGGATTGGTGCGTTCGCGGTCGGTACGGGTTCGAACCGTGCCCCCGAACGACTCCGCGACCCCGTTCGCGAGCGCCGAGACCTACTACGCCGACTACCGCCCGGGGTACGGCGAGCCCGCCATCGAGTACCTCCAGGGTCGATTCGACCTCGACGGCAGTTCGCGCGTGCTCGACCTCGGCTGTGGGGCCGGTCAGGTCGCGGTCCCGGTCGCGGCACACGCGGGGTCCGTCCTCGGGATGGACCCGAACCCGGAGATGCTCCGGGAAGCCGAGGCGCGCGCCGAACGCGCTGGACGGGAGAACCTTGACTGGGTCGTCGGCTCGGACGCCGAACTGGCGGGGGTCGAGGGCCCCTTCGACCTCGTCACGATGGGGCGCTCGTTTCACTGGATGGACCAGGCACGAACCCTCGAACGGGTCCACGAACTCACCAGTCCTGGGGGCGGTGTCGCGCTCCTCACCAACCGCGAGTGGATCACGCGCGGGACGAAGGAGTGGCAGGACGCGGTCTACGCGCTCGTCGGCGAGTACCTCGCGGACCTCCCCGAACGAACCGGCCCCGATCGAGTACGACGACCCCTGGGACGAACTCGTCACGGAGTTCGGGTTCGCCGTCGTCGAGACCGCGACGTTCGGGTTCGAACGCGCCTGGGACGTCGATTCGGTCGTCGGCTACGTCTTCTCGCTCTCCTTTTGCTCGCCAGCCACCGTCGGGAACGAGAAGGAGGCGTTCGAAGCGGCCCTTCGTGACCGGCTCGACGGGTTCGACGAACCGTTCGTCCAGGACGCCGTCGTGACGGTGATCGCCGGGAGGAAATAGCTCCGGCCACCGAAAGCGGCTTTCGCCGTCGTGGAGTACTCGCCCCATGCACGTCGTGGCCAACGCGGCGATGAGCGCCGACGGGAAGCTCTCCTCGCGCCGACGCGAGCAGGTCGTCATCAGCGGGCCCGAGGACTTCGCCAGAGTGGACGCCCTGCGGGCGTCGTGCGATGCGGTGCTCGTCGGGGTCGGCACGGTGCTCGCCGACGACCCCCACCTGACCGTCGAGGACCCGAAGCTACGCGACGAGCGACGCGCGCGCGGCGACCCCACCCACCCCGCGCGGGTCGTGGTCGACACCCGTGCACGAACGCCGCCCGGGAGCCGGATCCTCGACGACGAGGCCTCGACCTACGTACTCGTCGGTGAGGCGGCCCCCGAGGACCACCGAGCGGCCCTCCGTGAGGCTGGCGCGCACCTCCTCGAAACCGGCGACGACCGCGTTGACCTCACATCGGGGTTCGCGGCGCTCGAAGCCGAGGGGATCGACCGGCTCATGGTCGAGGGCGGTGGCGAAATTCTCTTTTCCGTGTTCGAAGCAGGCCTCGTCGACGAACTCTCGGTCTTTCTCGGCTCGCTGGTCATCGGTGGCCGGGAAGCACCCACGCTCGCCGACGGAACGGGCTTCGTCGAGGAGTTTCCCGACCTCGCGCTCGAATCCGTCGAGCGGATCGACGACGGCGTGCTGTGTCGCTACGCGGTCGAGTGAGAAATCGGATTGGGACCGTCAGTCGTCGTCGGCGAACGCGGCTTCCGCTTCCGCCGTCGGTGCGTCGTGGGTTTCGAGATAGTCGTCGGCGTCGAGTGCGGCCTTCGCGCCCATGCCCCCGGCGGTGACGGCCTGCTGGTAGTGTGAGTCGACGACGTCGCCCGCACCGAAGATGCCGGGAACGCCGGTTCGGGTCTGTCCGCCGCCGGTGCCGCCCTNGGCCTGCTGGTAGTGTGAGTCGACGACGTCGCCCGCACCGAAGATGCCGGGAACGCCGGTTCGGGTCTGTCCGCCGCCGGTGCCGCCCTCGGTGTGGAGGTAGCCCGTGGCATCCATCTCGACGCCCGTCTCCCGGAGGTAGTCGGTGTTGGGGGTGTGGCCGATGGCGAGGAAGACCGCGCCGACGTCGAGGTCGACCTTCTCGGTTTCGGGGTCGTCGCGCTTCTCGCTCGGGTGGCCCTCGGGGTGAGTGAGAAGCGAGACGCCTTCGATGCCACCCTCGGGAGTCCCACGTACTTCGTCGAGTTCGGTGTTTTTGACGACCTCGACCTCGCCGGCATCGACGTGCTCTTCGAGGCGGTCGATCCAGTAATCCTCGGCGCGGAAGGTCTCGCGGCGGTGGATCAGGTGGACTTTGGAGGCGAACTTCGTGAGGAAGCTGGCCTCCTCCATGGCGGCGTCGCCGCCGCCGACGACGACCATCTCCTCGTCGCGGAAGAAGGCCCCGTCGCAGGTCGCACAGGTCGAGACGCCGTAGCCCATGAGGTCGTCCTCGCCGGGAATTCCGAGAGTGCGGGCACTGGCACCGCTGGCGACGATGACCGCGTCGGCGGTGAGCGACTCCCCACTGGAGAGGGTGAGTTCGAAGGGTCGGGTCGAATCGTCGACGGCCTCGACGACGCCGTGGCGGACGTCGGCCCCGAAGTTCTTGGCCTGTGTCTTCATTCGCTGGACGAGTTCGGAGCCCCCGATGCCGTCGGGGAAGCCGGGGTAGTTTGCGACGTCGGTGGTGAGAGTGAGTTGGCCACCGGGTTCGTCGCCTTCGAGGACGAGTGGGTCGTTGTTCGAGCGGGCGGCGTAGATCGCGGCGGTCAGCCCCGCNGGTGGTGAGAGTGAGTTGGCCACCGGGTTCGTCGCCTTCGAGGACGAGTGGGTCGTTGTTCGAGCGGGCGGCGTAGATCGCGGCGGTCAGCCCCGCGATCCCCGACCCCGTGACGACCAGGCGGTGGTGTTCCGGCTCCTGGTTTTCGGACATACCTCCTGTAGGGTCCGCGGAAGTAATTAGCTTGTGGACTCGGGGCTCGAAGCGTTTAGGTGGGTCTCGGCTCTTCGACTCGCATGCCCGCAGACCTCGCGGAGAAGACCGACCGCTACGAACGACTCCTCGCCGAGGCGCTCGACGCCGCGAGCACCGCGCCCCCGGAGGGAACCCCGCTGGCCGGCGTCGCCGCCGACTACGAGGAGATGGCGCGGTCGTATCTCGCCGACGGCCGCCACTTCCGCGAATCGGGCGACCCCGTGAACGCGCTCGCGGCGTTCTCGTACGGCCACGCCTGGCTCGACGCCGGCGCGCGCCTCGGCGTGTTCTCGGTGCCGGACGAGGGCGACCTCTTCACGGTGTAGACCGCCTTCGGCGGTCGGTGTGCTTACAAGGGATGGGTGTGTCAGTTCCGTTCGATGGAGGCCGTGCTGTGGTACGTGCTGACCGGCACCCGTGGTGGCACGAACCGCGTGCGGATCCTCAAAGCGCTCGACGAGCGCCCACGCAACGCCAACCAGCTCGCCGGGGACCTGGACCTCGATTACAAGACGGTCCGACACCACCTCGACGTGCTGGTCGACAACAACGTTCTCGAAAACAGTGGCGACGACTACGGCGCGGTCTACCTCCCGACGGACCAGGCGCGCCACCACTGGGAAACGATCGAGGACATCATCGAACAGGTGGACTGAGTATGGCCCGATTTGGGAAAGAGTATATGCGAGGCTGTGAGTTAGAGGTGAATAGATGGCGGTTCTGATCGACGGCATGCGCGTCTTCAGCGCGCTCAACGTGCTCTTCCTCCTCGTTCTCGCCTACATCTGGGGCCGGAACTATCTCCGATTCCGCTCGAAGCACACCCTCGGGCTCCTCGTCTTCGCCGTGTTGCTCCTCGCCGAGAACGCGCTGGCGATCTACTTCTTCGCCTTCCACCACGGCCTCACCGCGTGGGTGACGGACCCGTCGCTCGTCCCGCCGCTGGCACAGGAGGCCATGCTAGCGCTCCGGGTGCTGGAGTTCGGCGGAGTCGCCTTCCTGACCTGGGTGACGTGGGATTGAACCCGGCCGACAGCGGCGTCCAGCCACGACGATCCACCCTAAAAACATCCCGATTAACGAGGTGATATATGACCCCGTTCTCAACGCTGGCCTGAGGACGTGAGACGTCCGATCTCGGACGTCGGCTATCGGTACCTTTAAGTTCTTTACGGACTAACGTGCTGTCAAGCACCGAGTTCTGGGATCGTCCACAGAGTACCCCACACAGAGCACCGTATCAGAGTGCCTATCCAACAATGAGCGACACTACAACCCGGATCAACGAGAAGGAACGAGAGCAGACCGAAGAGGAGATCGACGAGCAGGAGGCCGCCGAGGACGAACTGACCTGTCCCGAGTGCGGTGGCCGGCTCGCCGCCGACACCGAACACGGCGAGACGGTCTGTATGGACTGCGGGCTCGTCGTCGAGACCGACGAGATCGACCGTGGCCCCGAGTGGCGGGCGTTCGACTCGGCCGAGCGCGACCAGAAGTCGCGCGTGGGCGCGCCGACGACGAACATGATGCACGACAAGGGCCTCTCGACCAACATCGGCTGGCAGAACAAGGACGCCTACGGCAACGCCCTGAGTTCGCGCCAGCGCCAGAAGATGCAGCGGCTGCGAACCTGGAACGAGCGGTTCCGAACCCGCGACTCGAAGGAGCGCAACCTCAAACAGGCCCTCGGCGAGATCGACCGCATGGCGAGCGCGCTCGGCCTCCCGGACTCCGTTCGCGAGACCGCCTCGGTGATCTACCGCCGCGCGCTCGACGAGGACCTCCTGCCTGGGCGCTCGATCGAGGGCGTCTCGACCAGCGCGCTCTACGCCGCCGCGCGCCAGGCCGGCACCCCGCGGAGCCTCGACGAGATCGCGACGGTCTCCAGAGTTGGAAAAATGGAGCTCACCCGGACCTACCGCTACGTCGTCCGCGAGCTGGGTCTCGAGATCCAGCCCGCCGACCCCGCAAGCTACGTCCCGCGGTTCGCCTCCGACCTCGACCTCTCTGAGGAGTCCGAACGCCGCGCCCGCCAGCTCCTCGAGACCGCGAAGGACGAGGGGATCATCAGCGGCAAGAGCCCCGTGGGCCTCGCGGCCGCTGCGGTCTACGCCGCCGCGCTGCTCACCAACGAGAAGGTCACCCAGGGTGCAGTGAGCGAGGTCGCCGACATCAGCGAGGTCACCATCCGGAACCGGTACAAGGAGCTCCTCGAAGCCGAAGGCGACGTCATGGCGGCCTGAACAGGCTCGTCACCCGATCCACACGAAGGTTTTTGTCGGCTTCGCCCGTCGACGCGCGGTATGGACGAAGCAGCCGTCCAACTGTTGTGCCCGGAGTGCGCCAAACACTGGCAGTCGGCACCGCGCGACCTCCCCGCGAGCGACGCGGTGTTTCACTGCCCGAACTGTCACGCGAGCTACCGGCTCACCGAGTTCATGCGAACCGACCGCGACCTCACGATGCTTCGGCAGTTCGAGTAGCCGCCGTCCATCGGCCCGGCCCCCCTCCCGGTCCGACCGTTCTCGATACGTTTTTCGCCGACCTCGCTGCCCTCACCACCCGTGATCGCCGCGGATCGTTCGTGAAGAACCGCCGTAGCCGCCCCGATACGGGGTTTTTTACAGAGCAGTGTGTTAACGCGCATCAGGATACTACTATTACCCTCCAGTCGTTAGGCGTACTCGCCCATGAAAAAGCAGGAGCTCATCCACCTCCACGGCCTGCTTGCAGAGGTACGCAAACACCACGAAGCACGAACCGGGACTTCGGTCGAATACGAGTCCTACGAATCACTCGGGGTCAGGCCGACCTCGATCCACAAGTCGAAGACCGACCACAAGGCCGCTGTTTTTGCACTCGCCGACGGGATAACCGCCGACATGCGACACAGCGAAGAGACCGAAACGGTCCCCGCGGCCGCCGACTGACGACTCGCGCCGGTTCTGCCGCTCGTCCACTGTCGAGCGACAGCGCCGCCCTTACTCCTCGAGGAGCTCGTCGAAATCGGGGAGCATACCGCCGTCAGCCGCGGGTCCGTTCTCCTCCTCCGAGCCGTCGTCTTCCGTCGTCTCGGATTCGTCTTCTGTCGTCTCGGATTCGTCGTCGGCGTCGAGCACCTCGACCGAGAGCACGTCGAGCGGGATGTCCTCGAGGCGCTGGCCGATCTCCTTGCGGGCGATCCGGCTCGCGTGTTCCTCGCGTTCGACGTTGAAGACGGTCATCCCGAGTTCGAGCGCCACCAGCGCCTCGTCGGCGACCACGAACGCGGGCGGGAGCGCCTCGCCGCCGGGCGTGGTCCGCGACCCCGCCTCGATCTCGACGTAGCTGAGGTCGGGGTTGAGCATCCCGCCGGTCTTCGAGATGGCGATCCGCATCGCCTCGTCCGGCGTCTCGACGTCGTACACCGGGATGGCCGCCTCGACGACGACTCGACAGTCCATAGCGAGACGTTCGCTACCGGCGGCTATCAACATTTGGTCGGCCCGAGTCGAAAGCGCCAATCCGCCCGGCGGCCGAGTGCGGGCGATGGAAACCGGGACGATCGAGGTCGATTCGCTCGCCGGCGGGGTCGACCTCCAGGCCACCCTCGAATCCGGGCAGTCGTGTTTCTGGGACCGCGCCGACGGCCGCATGTACGACGAGTCGGGGGTCGCCCGCGGGTCGGCGTGGTACACCGCCGTCCTGCCCCCGGATCTCGCCGGCGACGACGAGGTGGTTCGGGTTCGACAGACCGACGGCCGGCTGGAGTGGGAGTCGAGCACGGACGCGACGGACCACCTCACCCACCTCCTCCGGCTCGACGACGACCTCCCCGCGATCCAGCGTGAACTCCCCGACGACCCGCTCATCGAGACGGCGTTCGACGCCTACGACGGCCTGCGGATCGTTCGCGATCCGCCGTTTCCGACGCTCATAACCTTCATCTGCTCGGCACAGATGCGGGTCAAGCGCATCCACACGATGCAGCGCACGATGGCGCGACGGTTCGGCACCGCCATCGAGTTCGACGGCGAGACCTACCACGCCTTCCCGACCCCCGACCAGCTCGCGGCCGCGACCGTGGACGAGCTCCGCGACTGTTCGCTCGGCTATCGGGCACCGTACGTCGCCGAGAGCGCGCGGCTCGTCGCCGACGGCGAACTCGACCCGACGGACGCCCGCGGGCGCGAGTACGAGGCCGCCCGCGAGTTCCTGAAGGGGTTCATGGGCGTCGGCGACAAGGTGGCCGACTGTATCCTCCTGTTCTCGCTCGGCTACCTCGAAGCCGTCCCGCTCGACACCTGGATCCAGACCGCGATCGCCGAACACTACCCCGACTGCGACCGCGGGTCGTACACCGAGACCTCGCGCGCCATCCGCGAGGCGTTCGGCGGCCAGTACGCGGGCTACGCCCAGACTCACGTCTTCCACTACCTCCGGGCCAACGGTCCCGACCTCGGGTGAGCGGCCCGGACGTTTTTCACTCGCGTGGCCCTGCATGCAACCATGAGTGACCGCGTTCGAGCACACGTCTTCGTTTCGGGGACCGTCCAGGGCGTCCACTACCGGGCGAACACCCGCGACGCCGCACGCGAGGCGAGCGTCGACGGCTGGGTGAAGAACCTCGACGACGGCCGGGTCGAGGCGGTCTTCGAGGGCGCGGAGGACGACGTCGAGCAACTGGTCGAGTGGTGTCACACAGGCAGCCCGGCGGCCGAGGTCGAATCGGTCGAGGCCGACTACGGGGAGCCCGAGGACGAATCGGAGTTCGGGATCCGTTGATAGTCCCGCACGCTTAATCCGCCGGCCCCCGGACGAACGGCCATGATCACGACCGACCGGATGGCCGCCGTCGACGCGAACGCCGCGGCGCTCGGCGTTCCACAGAAACAGCTGATGGAGTCGAGCGGCAACGCCGTCGCGCGCGCAGTGCGTGACCTCGTCGATCCCGGCTCCCGGATCGCCATCGTCGCCGGTCGCGGCAACAACGGCGGCGACGCGCTCGTCGCGGCCCGCTTCCTCGACGAGTTCGACACCCACACGCTGTTGCTCGGTCGTGCCGAGACCATCTCGACCGACATCGCCCGCGAGAATTGGGACGCGCTCGACGAAGCGAAGTACGATGTCGAGGAAGTGCAGGACTCACGGGCCATCGGCCTCGGGGACCCCGACCTGGTCGTGGACGCGATGCTCGGCACCGGCATCTCGGGGGACCTCCGCGAACCCGAGGCCACGGCGGCCCGGGAGATGAACGAGTCCGACGCGACGGTGCTCTCGGTCGACGTTCCCTCAGGGGTGGACGCCGACACTGGCGAGGGCGGGGCGGGAGCCGTCGAGGCCGACCACGTGGTGACGTTCCACGACTCGAAGCCCGGTCTCGATTCGCTGGACGCCGACGTTCGGGTCGAAGACATCGGGATTCCGGCCGCCGCCGAGCGGTTCGTCGGGCCGGGCGACCTCGCGGTCGAGACGGATCCTCGTGCACGAAAAGGCGATTCGGGCCGGGTGATGGTCATCGGCGGCGGGCCCTACACCGGCGCGCCGGCGCTCGCCGCCCAGTCGTCGCTCCGGGCGGGGGCGGACCTCGCCTTCGTCTCGATCCCCGAGCGGGTCTTCGATCCGATCGCGGGCTACGCCGAGGACCTCATCGTCCAGCCCTACGACGCTCCCCGACTGGGTCCGGACCAGGTCGACGACCTCCTCGACACCGCGACGCGCCACGACGACATCGTGGTGCTCGGGCCCGGCCTCGGCACCGCCGACGAAACCCTCGACGCGGTCGCGGAGTTCCTCTCGGGGTTCGACGGGCGGGCGGTCGTCGACGCCGACGCGCTCTCGGTGGTCCCCGAGGTCGACACCGACGCGACGCTGGTCTGCACCCCGAACCGCCACGAACTCGCCGAGATGGGCGGGCCCGACGTCGACGACCTCGCGGCCCACGCCGACGAGATCGAGGCCTTCGCCGCCGACCTCGGCCACATCGTGCTCGCGAAGGCGAAGGACGACGTGATCAGTAATGGAAAGCGAACCCGGATCTCGCGGGTCGGGACCCCCGGCATGACCGTCGGCGGTACCGGCGACCTGCTCGCGGGGATCACGGCCGCCCAGCTCGGCACTCGCGAGGCGTTCGACGCCGCCTGCGTCGCCCCCTACGTCAACGGCCGGGCCGCGGAGGCGCTCGACCGCGGGAGCGGTCTCATGGCTTCGGACCTCCTCGATGCGATCCCCGAGGCGATGCGGGTCGACCGATGACCGACGCCGAGCGCGACGACCGAACGGACCGACTGACCCACACCACGAGCGAGGGCGACGCGGCGATGGTCGACGTCGGCGCGAAACCCGACACCGCCCGGCGGGCGGTCGCACGGGGAACGATCCACCTCCGCGAATCCACTGTCGAGGCGGTCCGTGCCGACGAGATCGAGAAGGGGGACGTCCTCACGACCGCGCGGATCGCCGCGATCGACGCCGTGAAACACACCTGGGAGACGATCCCGCTCTGCCATCAGATCCCGGTCACGAACGTCGACACCGAGTTCGGCGTCGGCGACGACCGCGTGACGCTGACCGTCGCGGTCGAGACCACCGGGAAGACCGGCTGTGAGATGGAGGCGCTCCAGGGCGTGACGACCGGGTTGAATACCGTGTGGGACATGACGAAGGCCGCCGAGAAGGACGAGGGTGGGGCGTATCCGGCCACCGCCATCGAGGACGTACGGGTCGTCGAGAAGACGAAACGCGAGCTATGATTCGACCGGAACGGCGAGGTCGGCGGCCTTGTTTCGCGACCGTTCGACCACCGACGGTCGCGCCGCGAACGACACCGTGACCTGGTCGCCGGCGTCGGTGTAGGAGACGTCCTCGACCTCGGCGTGGTCGTGGATCCACGAGACTACGCCCATCGTGTCGTCGGCCATCGGCATGACGAGACGTTCGCGCTCGTAGGCCGGTAGCCCCTCCTCGATCCGCTCGACGAGGTCCTCGATGTCCGTGCCCGCGGCGGCGCTCACGGCCACCGGGTTCGGCGCGAGCGTCGAGAGCGCCTCGCGCTTCTCCTGGAGCGTCGCCTCGTCCACGAGGTCGGTCTTGTTGAGCACGGTGACGATCGGAGCCTCGTTTCGCTCGTAGAGCGTGTCGTGGGCGGTGACGAGTTTCTCGCGCATCCGCTCGACCGACTCGCTCGCGTCCACGACGAGGAGGACGAGGTCGGCGCGGTAGACCGAATCCAACGTGGACTTGAACGATTCGACCAGCCAGTGTGGGAGGTCGGAGATGAACCCGACCGTGTCGGTCACCAGTACGGGTCTGTCCATCGCGGCGCGGCGGGTGGTGGTCCCGAGCGTGGTGAACAGCTTGTCCTGGGATTCGGCGGTGGGGTCGAGGTCCGGGTGGAGCCCCTCGTTCTCGTCGACCTCGACGTCCGCCGCCAGCCGCCGGAGGAGGCTCGATTTCCCGGCGTTGGTGTAGCCCGCGAGCGCCACGAGGTCGAACCCCGACTCCCGGCGCTGTTCGCGACGGTGCTCCTCGGTCGCCTCGATCGTCTCCAGCTCGTCGCTGATGGCGCTTATCTGGGCTTTGATGTCCTGTTCGCGCGACTCGTCGTACTCCCCGAGCCCCATGAACCCCGGGCGCTCCTCGCGCCGTGCGAGGCTGACCTTCGCCTCGACCCGCGGGAGCTCGTAGCGGAGCTCGGCGAGTTCGACCTGAAGCTGGGCTTTCTTGGTTCGAGCGCGCTGGCCGAAGATCTCGAGGATCAGGCGGAACCGGTCCATCACCGCCGTGTCGGCGGGGAGTTTCCGTCCCAGGTTGTAGGTCTGGTACGGGCCGAGCCGATTGTCGAAGATCACCGTGTTCGCGCCGGTTTCGGCGACGAGTTCGGCGAGCTCGCCGACCTTCCCCTCCCCGAGATGTAACGCGGCGTCCTCGGTTCTGGTCTGGGTGAGCGTTCCGACGACCTCATAGCCCGCTGCCCGCGCGAGGTCCCGTATCTCACCGATGTCGGCGCTCCCGGAATCGACCCGCTTTGCGATGATGGCATTCATGTCGTTCGGTCGACGCGTCGCGTCGATCGTCCCGAGTTACGTGGCCGAGCGTCTTGAATCCCGGGTGCGTTCTCGAACCGTGTCGGAGACGCGTCCGTATCGGGTGCGGTCGGTGCCGTGGCGCGCGGGCGCGTCGGTGTGAGTGACATCGCCCGAAAGGCGCGAAGCGCCTTTCGTGACGGCGAGAGAGCTTCGCTCTCTCGAATGACTTCGTGTCTTCCGAGCTGCTCGAAAACGCTTCGCGTTTTCGGCATCGCGAAACGCCTTCGGCGTTTCGAACGACTTCGTTCGTTGCACTCAGCAAGACAGGTTTTTGCGAGGACCCTGAGCGAGCGCAGCGAGCGAATGGGGACGAGAAAAAAGTGGGGTCGTCTACTGCGTCCGGACTTCGTCCTCGTCGCGGACCTTCTTGACTTCGCCCTCGCCCCCCGACTGCTCGCTCACGAGTTCGTAGAAGTCGTTCTGGAGGCCCGCCGGGAACTCCACGACCCCGATCCACGAGCCGTCGTTCTGCCACTCCTCGCGAACCAGGTCGCCGAACTGGCGGATCTGGGCCTGGGCGCTGCCGGCGTGGTCGGCGGGGATCTGGGCCGCCATCGTGACCTCCTCGAATCGGATCGGGATCACCGGCCTGAGCGCATCGAGCGCGTCGTCGACCTGGTTCTCCACTGTGTCCATCGGGTCGATACGGAAGTCGGTCTCCTCCAACGCGGACTCGATCCGGTCGGGCGGGTGGGGCGCGCCGTCCATCTGGGGGTTGATCGCGTTGCGCGCGATGACGTTGATGAGCTGGCGGCGCTTCTGTTCTTGCATCTCGCGGCGCTGGTCGGCCGTGATCTGGATCTCGCCCTCGCGGATGACCTCCGGAATGATATCGAGGGGTTCGGTGGTGCCGAAGACGTCCTCGACGTCGGATTCGGCGGGGCGATCGCCCCTCGAAGCGTCCTCGAAGACGTCCTCGGCCGCGATCACGTCCTCCAGTTCACCCTCGAACTCGCCGCGCCTGATGGCGAGCGCCGCGTCCGGGTCGACCAGCACCTCGAACCGCGCGCCGTGGGATTCGAGGCGCGCCGTCACCGCCTCGTCAAGCGATATCATACCCGACGTATCGGGCCGGACGCACAAGTCGCTTCCCTCTTCGTCGGGCCATCCGACGGGAGCCGAGGCTCACGGTCGTGTTAGGGACGCCGCGAAGACCGGGTGGGGGAGTTACTCCTCGTCGGTCTCGTCGGTCTCGAGGAGGTCGTACTCCGAGAGGTAGGACTCGATCTCGTCGTCGGGGAGTTCGCGGAACTGCTCGGTCTCGACGTCGACGGTGGCGACGCCGATCTCGGCGGCGGCGAAGGCGTCCTCGCCGGCGACCGAGAGGGTTTCGAGCGCGAGCCCGATGCCCCCGTCGAGGTCCATGTCGTCGCGGTACTCGTCTTCGAGGTGTTCGAGCATCTCGGAGCGGCCCGACCCGACCGCGAGGGCCTGCCACTCGCTCGGTACACCCGAGGGGTCGGTCTCGAAGAGGCGGGGTTCGCCGTCCTCGATCCCGCCGACGATCAGCGCGACGCCGAACGGGCGCGCGCCGCCGACCTGGGTGTACTGCTGGATGTGGTCGGTGACGTCCTTCGTGAGGGTCTCGACACCGATCTGCTCGCCGTAGCGGAGCTGGTTGATCTGGGCTTGCTGGCGAGCGAAGTCGATGAGCTGGCGGGCGTCGGCGACGTGGCCCGCGCTGGCGATTCCGATGTGGTCGTCGGCCTTGTGGATCTTCTCGACGCTCTCGCGCTCGACCAGCGGCGACTGGTAGCGTTTGTCGACGGCGAACACCACGCCGTCGGTGGTCTTGACGCCGATGCTCGCGGTGCCGCGTTTCACCGCCTCGCGGGCGTACTCGACCTGGTAGAGCCGCCCGTCCGGTGAGAAGATCGTTATCCCACGGTCGTAGGCCTGCTGTTGGGCTTGTCCCTGCATAGTTTCAGATATCGAGTGACGTCGCCCCCACGAACCCGTCTTCCAGTCGGACGTCGACTCGTCCGCCCCGCACGAAGGCGGGACGCCGTACGTCCGCGAACGCGACGTTTCTCTTGTCCGCTTTTAATAACGCGCGACCTTTATACCTTTCTTCACAGGCACGTATCGTGCCGCTCGTTCCCAGGATTTCGAGGGCTACCGGCGCTCCGTCGACCGAATCGACACACGTCAACGCGGCCCGTGCCCGCTCGACCTCGCCGCGCCGGACGCGCACCATCGCCCAGCCCCGGCCGCCCTCGAACGAGAAGTCGATCACCTGTAGGTCGGCGTCGGCACCGCCCGGGTCCCCGAGGAGGTTCTGGGCGGCGTACCAGCACTCGCGCTGGAGGTCGCGCCGCCCGAACCCGGCGTCGGGCCAGGACTCGATGGCGACCCCGAGATACCGCCGTCGGGGCCGGAGGTGTTTCGGGAGGTGTTTCATTCCTGCCGGGCCGTCCCCGCCCGCCCGCCGGCGCGTTCGGCCACCAACACTCCGACCTGGTCGTGGACGCGCTCGACCGCCGTGAGTGAAAAGCCCGCGTCCGTCAGCGCGTCGGCCAGGGCTCCCACCGTCGCGGGGTCGTCGACCTCGGGCGAGTAGAACGGTTCGTCGGGGTCCGGGCCGTCGAAGAACATCACGTCGCCCAGCACGAACTTCCGCGGCCCGAGGTCGCCGATGGTGGCGATCGCCTCGCGCTTCTCGTCGTTCGCGAGGTGGTGCATCGCGAAGTTCGAGACCACGATGTCGACCGGTTCGTCGACGTTGGGCTCCCGAAAGCGTCCCGTCTCGAACGCGACGTTCTCGATGCCCGCCTCGTCGGCTTTTCGCTGGGCTTCGTCCATCATCCCCTCCGAGATGTCGCGACCGAGGACGCGCTTCGCGTCGGGCGCGAGCGCGAGCCCGATCGCCCCGGTCCCCATCCCGAGGTCGAGCACGACGTCCTCGGCACTGGGCGCGGCGTGTTCGATCACTAACGAGGCGGCGGCACGGTACGCCTCGCTGTCCTGGCTCTCGTCGTAGTCGGCGGCGTGGTCGTCGAACCGGCTAGCGTGTTCTTCGATCGTCTTCTTCATACCTGCCCCGTCTGACCCCAGGCTCAATGAACGCCTCGCTCATGACCTCGCGGTTGCGGTCCACGAGCCGACCCCACTCCGCGAGCCCGGCTTCGATCTCCGCCTCGGTGAACCCGACGACCTCCCCGAGCGCACCGAGGGCGCGCGGTCCGCGGAGTTCGAGGTGGCTCCCGGGCGTGGCGCTCACCACGTAGGGCGCGTCGTACTGGAAGACGATCTCCCGGAGCTTTCTGAGGTCCGCGAGCGCCTGGACCCGGCGGCCGCCGTGGAGCCGGCAGACCCGCCCGAGGTCGAACTCGAACCGGACGCCGTTGCGTTTCGCCGCCCGCGCGAGGACGTGGTTCACGTCGCCGTCGGCCATCGGGCGCGAGAGCACGTCGACCTGGGGCTCCTCGCACGCGAACCGGTTCAGGTCGCGCGACCCGCGAACCAGCACGAGGGTCCGGTCGTCACGGACCGCCGTGATCCGCGCGCTCGCCGCCGACCGGTCCCCGGCCCGGATTTCGACGGCGTCGGCCACGTCGATATCGTACTCGTCGGCGATCGTCTCGTGGTTCGGCCCCTCCCCGTCGAGGCTCGCCTCGGCCGCGTTGCGAACGACGACCCCCGAGTATCCCCGGTCGGCGGCGCTCAGCGCGAATCGGGCGGCGGTGCTCTCGCCCGCCGGATACGCGGTGACCGCCTCGTAGGGCCCCACGAGCTACGACCGCGCTTCGAGCGCGTCGGTCGCGTTCTCGACCGCCCGTTCCTTCTTCGCGGGGTAGGCCTCGACCTTCGCGCGGAGTTCGAGCCCCTCGCCGCGTTCCACCTGTTCTTTGAACGCGGCCTGCTTGTCGAGGCGGAGGAAGAGCGAGCAGTTGTCGTCGATCCGTTCGTCGAGTTCCGCCGCGATGTCGTCGAGGTCGATGTCGGCGAGAACGTCGAGCACGTGGCGCACCGCGTCGGCGTTCTCGACGCGGGCCGAGAGCACCAAGATTCGGTCGCCGTGAAAGCCCTCGTTCTCGACCCGCTCGACCTCGAACCCCTCGGGCAGGAAGGTCCGGAGCGCGCGCTCGACCCGGAGTTCGTCCTCGGTGGCGTAGCAGAAGGCGCGTAGGTCGACGTAGTGGAAGGGAACGCTGGCCATCTCTCGATCAGTCTCTGGACCGCTCTCAGTCCTCGGTGGCTTCCAGGGAGTCCTCGGGGACGCCCGACTCCTGGCCCTCCTCGAAGTTCACGGTGTAGGTCGCGTCGCCGAACATCGTCTCCATGACCTGCGTGACCGTCCCCGTCTCGCCGTCGTACTCGCTGTGGTCGTCGTGGAGGACCACCTCGTCGTCTTCCTCGAAGCTCATACCCACCCTATCCGATGCCTGAATAAAAACCCACTTCTTCTCCGCGACGAGACGGCGACGCGCCCTCGAACCACACGACTCCTCGCACGACAACCCGCCCCCGCTCCGCCGAAGCCACCCCGCGGCCGTACCGCCGACAGCCGGCGGCGGAGTGATGTTCGCTCACTGCGGCTCACGGCTTCCTGCGGTCGCCGTTCGCCTCGTGGTCGTTCGAGAGAGCTTTGCTCTCTCGTGATCGTCAAAAGAGTCTCCGACTCTTTTGGACCTCGCGGAGCTTCGCTCCGCTCAGTGACGAAAATCGGAGATTTTGAACCNCGTGATCGTCAAAAGAGTCTCCGACTCTTTTGGACCTCGCGGAGCTTCGCTCCGCTCAGTGACGAAAATCGGAGATTTTGAACCACCTCTCGGTGGTCGGTCACGCTCCGTTCCCCGTTCGCATCGAGGTTCTCCCTCCGGTCGAACCTCGCGCGGAGCGCGAGCGGCGGTTTTTAGTCCACCGGAAGACGCGAAGCGTCTTCCGAGCCTTGCTTCGTTGCACTCAGCAAGACGGGTTTTTGCAAGCGGGGGTCAAGCGAGCGCAGCGAGCGCGACCCCCCGCAGTAAAAAAGTGGGAGAATACAAGTCGATCGCTGGCCAATCCCTCAGTATGGCCGAAACCGAACTCGCCGAGCGCGAATGTGTCGCCTGCACCAGCGACGACGACCCGCTGACGGGCGAAGAACTCGAAGCGTTCTCCGAGGGGATCGACGGTGACGTCTGGGAAGTCGTGGACGAACACCACCTCGAAGGCACCTACGAGTTCGAGGACTTCCGCGACGCGCTCGAATTCACCTACGAGGTGGGCGAACTCGCCGAGGAGGAGTGGCACCACCCCGACCTCCACCTCTCGTACGGCGAGGTCGTCGTCGAGATGTGGACCCACAAGATCGACGGCCTCTTCGAGACCGACTTCGTCATGGCCGCCCGGATGGACCGGATCCACGACGACTACGAACCCGAGAAATGACGGACCGAAGTCTCGAACGGTGGCACGACGCCGCCACCGTCGGTATCGGGATCGCGGTCGGCATCGGTCTCCGACGGTGGAAGGGCGACGCGTTCGAGTCGAACCTCAGAACGCAACTCGCGATGCAGGTCGGTCTCGCCGTCGGCTACTTCCTCGTCGCCGACCAGTCGACGGACGAACCGGACGCCGTCGAATGACCCCCGCCGTCGCACGTCATCACCGCCGGCCACGGGATCGATCCGCATGAACGAGACCCGCCGCCGCGTTCTCGACGCCATCGCCGACGAACCCGTCTCGGGTCCGGAGCTCGCGACCTCCCTCGGGGTCTCGCGTGCGGCCGTCTGGAAGCACATCGAGGCGCTCCGCGAGGCCGGCTTCACGATCGAGGGCGATGGCGGCTACCGGCTCGTCGGGGTTCCGGAGTACGGTGGCCCCGCGATCGAGTACGGCCTCGATGCTCCCTTCGAGGTCGAATACCACGATAGCCTGTCGAGCACCAACGCTCGCGCGCGCGAACTCGCCGAAGCGGGCGAGACCGACCGCGCCGTGGTCGCGAACGAACAGACCGGCGGTCGCGGTCGGCTCGACAGGGAGTGGGTCTCACCCCCGGGTGGAATCTGGTGTAGCGTGCTCACCCGGCCCGCCCTCCCGCCGGCCCACGTCCCGATCCTGACCCTCGCGGCGGCGGTCGCGGCGGTCGAGACTGCCCGCGAGGCCGGTGTTGACGCTGGTATCAAGTGGCCGAACGACGTTCTCGTCCCCACCGGGACGAGAGCCAGTCGGACGGAGTCCGACGACGTTCCCACGAACGACGGCGAGCAGAAGCTCGTCGGCATCCTGACCGAGATGGAGGGCGAGGCCGACCGGGTCTCGTGGGTGGTCGTCGGTATCGGGGTCAACGTCCGGGCCGAGGGCCTCCCGGCGGGCGGAACCGGATTGCTGGCTCACACCGACGACCTCGACCGCCGAGCCTTCGTCCAGCGCCTCCTCAAACGGTTCGACGGCCTCCGAGGGGAACCGGAGACGGTGCTCTCGGCGTGGCGCGAGCACACGCTCACCCTCGGGCGACGGGTCAGGGTCGAAACGCCCGGCGGGGAGGTCGTCGGCGAGGCGGTCGACGTCGAGTTCCCCGGCAGCCTCGTGGTCGAGACCGACGAAGGGACACGGCGGGTTCACGCGGGCGACTGCGAGCACCTCCGATCCGTGTAGTCCGGGCTCAGTCGGCGTCGTCCGCGTCGTCGCGCTCGACGCGCACCGTGAGCACGGGCACCGGCGAGGTACGGACGACGCGTTCGGCGACGCTCCCGAGCAGCAGGCGGTCGATGCCGCCCCGGCCGTGGGTCCCCATCACGACGAGGTCACAGCCCTCGCGCTCGGCGTACTCGACGATCCGCTTGCTCGGTGCGCCCTCGACCAGCACGCGTTCGACCGATACGCCGCTCGCGATCTCCTCGGCACGGTCGAGCGCCCCCTCGCCCTGGTCGTTCAGCATCGTTCCCAGCCCCTCGATCGCCGAATCGGCCGGCAGGCTGGCGTAGCCGGCGGTGTTGACGACGTAGATCGCGTGGAGCTCGGCGTCGTGGACCCGCGCGAGTTCGGTGGCGTGCTCGACCACGGGGTCGACTTCCGGCGAGCCGTCGGTCGGGACGAGGATGCGGTCGTACATGATTCCCTCCTCCCTTCGCGGCCCGCGGCCTAATCGTTCCCGGTGGTTCGTTCCGGCAGCACGACGCGCTCGATGTCGGCGACTCCCGCCCGTCGAACTACCCCTCGGACCGGGTTCTGGACGCCCGCGAGGTTGTTCGAATCGCCGTCGAGCACGCAGAGCCGCGCCTCGCGTCCGGGTTCGACGAGGCCCGCATCGAGTCCCAGCATCTCGGCCCCGTTGGCCGTCGCCATCCGGAGCACGTCGCGCGCCCGGCAGTCGGTGAGTTTCGCGGTGAACTCCATCTCGCGGAACATCGAGGGCGAATCCAGCATCGCGTTGTCGGTCCCGAGCGCCACCGTCGTGCGGTCGGCGAGGCGTTCGATGGGCGGGAATCCCACATCCGTCACGAGGTTCGAGCGGGGACAGACCGCGACCGGGATCCCCTCCGCCGCGAGCCGGTCGAGGTGGTGGGACTCGGCGTAGACCATGTGGACGAGGAAGTCGGGATCGAGCGCGAGCGCGGGCTCGATGTCGGCGGCGTCGCGCTCGCCGGCGTGGATCCCGAACAGTTTGTCCGCCTCGCGCGTCGCCGCCCGTTCGTCCTCGAAGTCGGCGTCGCGCGCGCCGCTCGCGCCGAACCCGTCCGCTGCCGCCATCGCCTCGACGGTTTCACGACCGAGGACCGTCGCGTCGACGGGCGAGTCCGCGAGCGCGTCCTCGATGGCTCGGACCCCCTCGACGCCGCCCTCGCGGAACTCACAGAACGTGCCGGTTCCCGACTCGACCATGAAGTCGATGGTGCGTTCCATCCCCGCGACGAGCTCCTCGCGGCTCGCGGCTCGAAGGAGGCGGTGTTTCAGGCCATCCGGCGGCGCGACTAACTCGTCGAGGCTCAGCCCGCCGCCGGCCTCCTTCGCGATAGAGTCGCCGATGTGGGTGTGGGCGTTGACGAACGCCGGGAAGACGATCCGCGAGGAGTCCGTCGTCGTCTCCTCGACCGCCTCGATCCGGCCGTCCTCGACAACGACGCGCCCTTCGATCGGCTCGAAGTCGCGACCCGCGAGTATCGTGCCCTCGATCTCCATGGTCGGGGTCGGTGGCGAGCCGTCTTGAATGGCTCCGTCGAGGGCGAGTCGTGTGTCCCGTCCGTGGCCGGAGCGGTCGGCGCGCGGCCTCCGCGCCGCCCGACGGGCGGCGCGAAACGCCCGTGCGAGGGATGAGCGAAGCGACCACCGGGAGCGAAGCGAATCGGTTGGGGAGGCTCGTGGCCGTCGTGGGGCGGCAGCGGAGCGGAAAAGTTAGGAGTTGTACCGCGAGCGACTGAGCGAAGCGAGGGAGCGAGCGGCCTTTTTTAGTCCAGGTTTTTGGACGGGGGTTGAGCGCGAGCGAAGCGAGCGCGATTCCCCCGTCCAAAAAAGTGGGTGCGGATCCCTACTCCGTCGCGAACTCGTCGAGCGTGGTGTGGGTCCCGGGCCGGACGTCCGAGACCAGCGCGCCGTCGATGTCGAGCCCGAGGACGTTCGCGGCGGCGTTGCCGACGCGTTCGGCCGCGTCGTCGGGGGCGTAGACCCCGAGTCGCCACTGGTCGCGCTGGATGGCGTCGAGCGCCTCGACCAGGGTCGACTGACGACCGAGTGGCCGGATCTCGCCGCTCACCACCACCCGCGTGGAGGACTCGGTCATGCTGGGTCGCGAGGGCACGTCGAGGATCACGTCGTCGGCCTCGACCTCGGCGCGTTCGGCGATGGTGCGCTCGCGCTCGCGGATGGCGTCGTGGTCGGCGTCCACGAGGTCGTCGGGGGTGTCACGGAGCTCGGCCCACACCGCGCGCTTGTAGAGGTCGCGCCGGTCGAGGCGGGCGGCGTCGGCGGCGGTGGCCGCGTGCTCTCTGAGCGCCACGATGAGGTCGGCGTCGTCCATCCGGCGGAGGTCGTCGGCGGCGAGCCCGGCGTCGAGCAGGCGCTCGGCCGCGCGTCGGAGCATCGCCTTCCCGATGCGGGCGACCGGGTGGCTGTAGACCACTGGGTTCATCAACGCACGCGCGACCAGCAGCGACTCCGCGGTCTGGACGTTCCCCTCGTCGAGCACGAGTTCGCCGTCGAGATACCGGAGCTCGCGCACGAGGCGGTCGTGGTCGATGGTCCCGTAGGGAACCCCGGTGTGGTGGGCGTCGCGCACGAGGTAGTCCATCCGGTCGATATCGAGCTCGCCCGAGACCAGCTGGCCGAGACGACCCTCGCCCGCGACCAGCCCCGCGATCCGGCCCGGGTCGAGGTCGTGCGCTTCGAGGATCGCGGCGACCTCGCCGCCCGCGAGGAGTTCCTCGACGTCGTCGTGTTCTGCGCCCGTGTGGCGGTAGACCAGGGCTTCGAGGTTGTGGCTGTAGGGACTGTGGCCGACGTCGTGGAGCAGCGCGGCGGCCCGGACACGTTCGGCCTCCCGGCCCTCGATACCGAGGTGGCCGAGCGCGCGGTCGGCGAGGTGGTACACCCCCAGACTGTGCTCGAAACGGGTGTGGTTCGCCGAGGGGTAGACGAGGTCGACGGTTCCGAGCTGGCGGACACGCCGGAGGCGCTGGACGAGGGCGGTGTCGAGCAGGTCGCGCGCCACCCCCCCGACCTCGATGTGGCCGTGGACGCTGTCCTTGATGGTCTTCATTGGGGCTCCTTCGTCGCGTTCGGTGAAGTAGTTTCACTTCTCTGTAGTGAATATGGCTCCATCGGCGCTCGTCGCGGCGTCCCAACTACGTTACCGACGGTAACTCCATCGGTGGTTCAGGACAACGTTGATCACGACGGGATTTATTAGCGCGCCATCGGTAACGGTCGATGTGATGGAACCCACCACGCGGGGGCGGCGATGACGACCGACCAGTTTAGCGTCGCGGACGACGTCGCGGTCGTGACGGGCGCGTCGAGCGGTATCGGGCGAGCCATTGGCGAGCGCTTCGCCGAGGACGGGGCGGACGTCGTGGTCTGCTCGCGCGAACAGGAGAACGTCGACCCCGTGGCCGAGGGGATCGAGGAGTCCGGGGGATCCGCGCTCGCGGTCGAGTGCGACGTCCGCGACCGCGATGCCGTCGAGGCGCTGGTCGAGGCAACAGTAGAGGAGTTCGGCGGGGTCGACTGCCTGCTCAACAACGCGGGTGCGAGCTTCATGGCGAACTTCGAGGGCATCAGCGAAAACGGCTGGAAGACCATCGTCGACATCAATTTACACGGAACCTACCACTGCACACAGGCCGCCGGCGAGGTGATGCGCGAGAACGACGGCGGCAGGATCGTCAACTTCGCGAGCGTCGCGGGCCAGGACGGCGCGCCGTTCATGAGCCACTACGCCGCCGCCAAAGCGGGGATCATCAACCTCACCTCGACCCTCGGCTACGAGTGGGCGAGCGACGGGGTCCGGGTGAACTGCATCGCGCCGGGGTTCGTCGCCACGCCGGGCGTCGCGAGCCAGATGGGTGTCACGGCCGACGAGATCGATCGGGACGACGTCGACCGGAAGATCGGGACCCCAGCGGAGATCGCCGACGTCGCGCAGTTCCTCGCCAGCCCCGCCTCGTCGTATCTCACCGGCGAGACGGTCACCGCCCGCGGCGTCCCCGACATCATGGAATCGCCCGAGTGATGGCGCGCGAGGTCTTCCTGCCGGTGGCGGCCCAGCCGGGCGTCGACGCGCTCTGCGAGCAGGCCGAACGCGCCGAGGAACTGGGCTACGACCGCGCGTGGCTCCCCGAGACCTGGGGCCGGGACGCGGTGACGGTGCTCACGAGCATCGCCCATCGGACCGACGAGATCGGGATCGGGACCTCGATCGTGCCGGTCTACTCGCGCTCGCCCGCGCTGATTGGCCAGACCGCCGCCACCCTTCAGGAGGTCTCGGACGGTCGCTTTCGACTCGGACTCGGCCCGTCGGGCCCCATCGTGGTCGAGAACTGGCACGGCGTCGACTACGGCAATCCCCTCAGGCGAACCCGCGAGACCGTCGAGGTCGTCAAGCGGGTTCTCTCGGGCGAGGAGGTCACCTACGACGGCGAGTACTTCGACCTCGCGGGCTTTCGGCTGCGGTGTGAGCCGCCCGAACCCCGTCCTCCTATCGACGCCGCCGGCATGGGGCCCAAGAGCGTGGAGCTCGCTGGTCGGTTCGCCGACGGCTGGCACGCGCTCCTGCTCACGCGGGACGGGCTCCGCGACCGGCTCGACGACCTCCGTCGCGGGGCCGACCTCGCGGGTCGGGACCCCGAGAACGTTCGCGTCACGCTCTCGCTGACGTGCGCCGCGCTCGACGACCCCGACCGCGCGCGCGAATCCGTCCGCCAGCACCTCGCCTTCTACGTCGGCGGCATGGGCACCTTCTACCGCGACAGCCTCGCGCGCTCCGGCCACGAGGCGACCGCGAACGAGGTCTACGACCGCTGGCAGTCCAGGGATCGCGCGGCCGCGACCGCGGCCATCGACGACGACCTCCTGGATTCGCTCGCGGTCGCCGGCACGCCCGGGACGGCGCGCGACCGGCTCGAATCGTTCGCCGCCATCGAGGGCGTGGACCGGGTCGCGGTGTCGTTCCCGCGCGACGCGAGCCTCGCGGAGATCGAAGCGACTATCGCGGCGCTCGCGCCCTGAGACGTCGATATCTACATCACAGGGTTTACCCGTCGGTGTACGTTTAGCCGGGGCACCCGTGGCTTGGACACCGGCCGTCCCGACGACTGCGACGATGGATCGGAGCGTAACCGACATTCGTGCCGAGAGGCGCTCTGGCGGCGGCGACAGTCTCGCCGCCGGGGCGATCTGATGGGGATCGCGTACGCGTTCGGGCTCGACGACGCCGACTGGGGCGAGATCGGGCTGTTCTTCGTCACGATCTGCGTGCTGGTCGCGCTCGTCGTCGTCGGCATCGTGAACCCGCCGCTGTTGAGCAACACCCTGACCGGGACGTACGACTGGGTGATGCACTACTTCGGCTGGTGGTTCATGGCGCTCGGCGGCGTCCTGCTCGTCTTCGGGCTGTTCATGACCCTCTCGCGCTACGGCACCATCCGTATCGGCGGCGAGGACGCCGACCCCGAGTTCGGTTTCTACTCCTGGATCGCGATGGTGTTCACCGTCGGGTTCGGGAGTTCGATCATCGTCTGGGGGGTGGGCGAACCGATCCAGATCGTCAACAGCCCGCCGTCGACGCTGCCGGTCGGCGGCACCACGATCAAACCCCTCTCGCTCGCGTTCATGTTCCTCCACGAGTCGTTCCCCGGGATGGCGATGTGGTACATCCCGGTGGCGCTCTCGTTCGCGCTGATGGTCTACACCGGCTCGGTCTCGGAGTACAAACTCAGCTCGATGCTCGACGTGGCGCTCGACCGGGAGGACTACGGCTGGCTCTACTGGATCGTCGACCTCTCGGCGCTGGTCGCGATGGTCGGTGGGATCGCCACGACGCTCGGCTTCACCGCCCAGCAGCTCTCGACCATTCTGGACGTGGTCTACGGGCTCCAGGCCACCGCGCTGACCTACGGCCTCCTTCTCGCCATCGGCCTCGTCTTCCTGGCCGACGTCTGGCTCGGGCTCAGAAGCGGGATCCAGAACGCCGCCCGGGTGACGATCGTGTTGATGGTGCTCGCGGCCGCCATGCTGTTCGTCGTCGGCCCCACGCTGTTCACGCTCAACATCTGGATCGACGCCACCGGGATCTGGCTCAACAACCTGCCGCGACTGATGTTCTTCACCGCACCCACGAGCGGCGGCGACTGGCCCCAGCAGTGGACCAGCTTCTGGTGGGGCTGGTGGGCGGCCTGGGGGCTGTTCGTCGGGAGCTTCGTCGCGCGCGTCTCGAAGGGACGCACCATCCGTGAGACGTTCTTCGCGTTGGTGGTCGTGCCCTCGGCGCTCGTCTGGGTCCAGCACGCCATCATCGGCGGCTGGGTGCTCTCGCCCGAGTACTTCGGCCCCGTCAGCACCGCGCTCTCGAACGGCGACATCCCGGCCGCGGTCGCGACGGCCATCTCGATCACGCCGTACGGCAACGTCCTGGGGCTGTTGCTCGTGCTCGTGATGGTCGGCTACATCCTCACGACGCTGGACTCGGCGGTCTTCATGCTCTCGGCGATCACCCTCGGCACCGAGGACCCCAACGCACGCAACCGCGCGTGGTGGGGCGTGCTGCTCGCGTTCCTCGGGGTCATGACCCTCAACCTCCCGTCGTTCAGCGCGATGCAGTCGTTCTCGCCGGTGATGGCGCTCCCCTTCTCGCTCTACTTCCTGGTGTTGCTCTACGCGAGCTACGTCACCGCCCGCGACTACTACCACGAACACCTCATGGGTCCCGACGAGGAGCCGTTCTTCACGGTGAGCCACCGGCCGGACCCCGAAACCGACGAGACGGTCGACCGAAACCGAGCCGCGGGCGAGAACGACGACTGACCCGCGGTCCCGCCGCTCGAACTGAAAAGATTTCTGCGCGCTGTGGCTCAGGAGTCGGTCGCGGCCGGTTCGTGAACCGCCCGGTAGCCCCCGTCGACCGCCTCGGTCCGTTCGACGGTTCGTAGCGCTATCGAGCGCTCCTGCCTGGTCGTTACGGGGAAGTCGTAGCGTTCGGCTTCGTAGTCGAACGCCTCGCCCGCCGCACGTCTCCGTTCGACGAACGCACGGTGGGCATCGAGTCGGTCGCCGACGACCTCCCGGGAGAGGGCGGGGACGTCCGCGACCCGGTCGTCGAAGCCCTCGACGAGGCCGGCGTCGAGTTCGTAGCCCACGGAGTTCCGCCCGGCGACCATGGCGGCGAGGCCCGTCGTGCCGGTGCCCCAGAACGGGTCGAGCACCGTGTCGCCGTAGACCGAGTACATATTGATCAGTCGATACGGGATCGCGAAGGGGTAGGCCGCCGAGCGCTTCCGCGACCCGTCGCCGTCGAGCGTCTGGCGCTCGCCCGTCACGTCCGTCCAGAGGTCCGAGAACCAGCGGTTGCGCTCCTCCCAGAAGTAGGCCGCGCCGTAGCGGCGGTCGGCGTGGGGTTCGAACTCGCGCCGTGTCGCGCCGTTCCGGAAGACCAGGATGTACTCGTGTTCGAGGGTGGCGTAGGCGTTCGGCGGGAGCATCCCGCTGCCCATGAACTTCGCGCCGGCGTTGGTCGGCTTCCGCCAGAGGATCTCGGGCAGCGGGTCGAATCCGAGCCCCTCGAAGGCGTCGATGACCCGCGAGTGGTTCTGATAGACCCGAAAACGCCCGTCCAGGGTCCGGGTCGCGTCGCCGACGTTCACGCAGGCGATGCCGCCGTCGACGAGCACGCGGGCCACCTCGCGCCACACCCCATCGAGGAGGGCGTGCATCGCCTCGAACGCGCCGCGACCGTCGTCCGCCGCGAGCCGCTCCTCGACCTCGGGGTCGAGTTCGGCGAAGGTGTCGTCCCAGAGTTCGATCATGGGATACGGCGGCGAAGTCACGACGAGTTCGACGCTGTCGTCGGCGAGTTCGCCGAGTCCCCTCGCATCCCCGACGACGATGCGGTGGCTGGTTTCCACTACCCGAGACAGACGGCGCGCTCGCAAGAAAGCCCCGATGGAGAACTCAGGCGGTGATCTCGCCGAACTTCTCGCGAACCTTCTCGACCTTCGGCTGGGCGTGGAACGAGCAGTAGGCGTCGCCGGGGTTCTTCGCGTAGTAGTTCTGGTGTTCCTCCTCGGCGCGGTAGAAGGTGTCGAGCGGTTCGACCTCCGTCACGACGTCGTCCTCGTAGCCGCCGTCGCTGTCGAGCGCCTCGACGTAGGCCTCGGCCGTCTCCTGTTGGGCCTCGTCGTGGGTGAAGACCGCCGAGCGGTACTGGGTCCCGACGTCGGGGCCCTGTCGGTTGAGCTGGGTCGGGTCGTGGACGGTGAAGAAGACCTCCAGCAAGCGCTCGTAGGTGATCGTGTCGGGGTCGTACTCGACCTGGACGACCTCGGCGTGGCCGGTGTTCCCCGAGCAGACCTCCCGATAGGTCGGGTCTTCTGTGTGGCCGCCGGCGTAGCCGGAGGTCACGTCCTCGACGCCGTCGAGCTCTTCGAGTGCGGCCTCGGTACACCAGAAGCAGCCGCCGGCGAGCGTCGCGAGATCGGTATTGGATGCCATGGGGTCCGTTGGTCGCCCGGCGGTGAAAACCCATCGCCGTCGGGTAGCTTCCGGAAAAATCACGAGAAGCGGATGAGTACAGTTACAAGGACTCTTACAACGAGGTATTGCTATGCGTGAGCGGAAACGGAGGGATATGGTCTATCCTCTGCTCCTATTCGTTTATCTCGTGATAGAACAGTATACGACGTTGTTCACCCGGTATCCGCTTCTCAAAGTAGTGGGAGCTATCGGGTTGGTCATCAGCCTCATCGGTCTTGTGTGGATGCTCTGGCTTCGTGATCACTGGGGAAACGAAATATCTGCATAAGGCACAGGAACGACTCACCCTTACACAGTAGCCTCTCGGCGACCGAGTGACCTCTTTTTAGACGAGGTGCGAGGGTCGGGTTCAGTCCTCGTGGTGTGGTGGACGATGCGGGTCGCGTGCCCCCAGCCGTTCCCCACAGTGCGGACAGACCGTCGGGGTCTCCTCGCGGTCTTCGAGGAAGCCCGAGGCGAGGATGCTCGCCGGGAGCGCGAAGAAGGCGACCCCGCCGATCATCGTGAGGCCCGCCAGCGCCTTCCCGAGCGGCGTGACGGGAACGATATCGCCGTAGCCGACGGTCGTCAGCGTCGCGATCCCCCACCAGAGGGCGGCCGGGATGCTCGAGAACGCCTCCGGCTGGGCGTCGTGTTCGGCGTAGTAGAGCAGGCTCGACGAGATCACCAGCAGGACCGTCGCGCCGGAGAGCGCGATCGAGAGGTCTTCGCGTTTGGCCCAGATCACCCGTTCGAGCGTCTGCATCCGGGTCGAATACCGGGTGAGGCGAGCCAGCCGGAGCAACCAGATCGGCCGCATGATGAACAGCAGGTCGACGTTCCCGAGGGCGGCCGCGAGGTAGAACGGGGCGATGGCGAGCAGGTCGATGAGGGGGTACGGCCGGAGCATGTATCGCAGTCGGCCCAGGACCGGACGGGTGTACGTCTCGCCCGCGGTGGCCGCCCAGACCCGCGCGACGTACTCGACGGTGAAGGCGGCGATCGAGAACACCGCGAACGCCTCGAAGAGGTGGCCGTACTGGGCGTCGAGCGACCCGACGGTCTCGAGCATCACCAGGAGCGCGTTCAGGACGATCAACGCCATCACACACCAGTCGACCACCTGTCCGGGCGTGCCGCCCTCGCCGGTGGCGAGCAACGTGGCGATGCGGTGTTTCGGTGGCGGGTCGTCCGTCGCGTCGTGCATACCCGATCCTCGGCGAGGGGGACCAAAAATCGACGTGGGCAGGAGCCGTCGGACGCGCTGCAACACTTATGCCGACGGCCGGAGTGTGTGAAAGGGATGACCGACCCGACTCGAACGGGGGCCGAACTGTTCGTCGAGGCGCTCGCCGACTACGGCGTCGACCACGTCTTCGGCAACCCCGGGACCACCGAACTCCCGGTGGTTCACGCGGTCGCCGACAGCGACATCGAGTACGTACTTGGCCTCCACGAGGACATCGCGGTCGGGATGGCGGGCGGCTACGCCCAGACACGACGGTACCACTCCCACCACGACGACTCGGTGACGCCGTTGGGCGTGGCGAACCTCCACCTCGCGCCCGGGCTCGCCCACGGCCTCGGCAACCTCTACGCCGCGAAGGTCGCCGGCGCGCCGTTGCTGGTGACGACCGGCAACCACAGCACGGACTTCCGCCACGAGGAACCGATCCTCTCCGGGAACCTCCTCCGGATGACGCGCCAGTTCTGCAAGGACAGTCAGGAGGTGCTCGATGTAGAGGCGCTCCCGACGATGGTTCGCCGGGCGGTCCGGACCGCGCTCACGCCGCCGACGGGCCCCGTCTTTCTCGGCCTCCCGCTCGATACGATGCTCGCCGAGACCGGGGCGACACCCGAACGCCTCGGTCCGATCCCGACCGCCGGGAGCGGCGACCCGGTAGAACTCGACCGCGCCGCCGACCTCCTCGTCGCGGCCGAGGATCCAGTCCTCGTCGTCGGCGACCACGTCGCGCGCGCCGGCGGGGTCGAGGCGGCCGTGAGGTTCGCCGAGGCCGCCGGAACCCGCGTTCACAGCGAGATCCTCGCCAGCGAGGCCGACTTCCCCGGCGACCACGACCAGTGGGTCTCGCCGATCCCCCCGAACGAGGAGCTCGCGGCGACGCTCCTGGATACCGACACCGTCGTCTTCGCGGGCTGTTCGACCAACACCACGCTGACGCGCCACGAGCGCGACCTCGTCGGCGACGGGACGACCTGCATCCACCTCACCGACGCGCCACACGAACTCGGGAAGAATCAGCCGGCCGACGCCGCCGTCCTCGGCGACCCGGGGGCTGTTCTAAGCGAGCTCGCCGGTCGGCTGCGCGAACGCCTCGACGACGAGACGAGGGCCGAGCGCCTCGACACAGTGAGTGCCACAAAGGAGATGGTCGGCGGACGGATGGCGGGGATCGGGACCGGCGACGAGACGGGGCCGGGAGCCTCGAAGGCCGAACTCGTGGACGCGCTCTACGAGACCGCGCCGGACGCCTTCATCGTCGACGAGGGGATCACCGCGAAGTACGCCATGCTCGCGCGCTGGCCGCTCCAGCCCCAACAGTACATCTCCAACAAGGGCGGCGGTCTCGGCTACGGCCTCCCCGCGTCCGTGGGCGCGGCGCTGGCCGAAAGCCTTCGCGAGGAGCCCCGCGACGTGCTGGGATTCGTTGGCGACGGCTCGTACCTCTACTATCCCCACAGCCTCTACACTGCGGCGCGCTACGACCTCGATCTAACTGTGGTGATCCCCGACAACCGCAACTATCGAATTCTGAAGGACAACACCCTCGCCCTGCTGGGCGGCGACGAGGCGGACTACGACTGGACGGACATGGAGTTCGAACCGCCCGTCGACATCCCCAAAAACGCCGAGAGCCACGGCGCGCGCGGGGAGTTGGTCGAATCGCCCGACGAGATCGCCCCCGCCGTCGCGAGCGCGCTCGACCGCGATGGCCCCGACGTGCTCGATATATTGGTTCACGACTGAGGCTCCGACGGAGACGATCGGAGTTCGATATGAACGGAACCCATCACCCGATCCTCGTTTGGGTCGTCGCGCTGGCGCTCGTCCTCACGGGCTGCAACGGCTTCGTCCCCGGCGACGGACCCTCGACGGAGACGGTCACGCCGGTTGCGGTACCCACCGACGAGCCAACGCCGACGCCGACCCCACAGCTCGCACCCGGGCTCGAAGAAGCGGGCGTCACCGACCCCTTCGAGCTCGGCGAGGCCCACGCCGCCGCGCTCGACGATCGGTCGTTCACGGTCCACAGCGAGACGACGGTTCGCTTCGCCAACGGCAGCGTCTATCGACACGACGAGCGGATCGGGCGGTTCGCGGCGAACCGGAGTCGGTACGACGTCTCGTCGAACGGCTCCGGGTCGGTACCGATCCACAACGTCTCGTACTACAGCGTCGAGGCCTGGTCGGACGGCTCGCAGGTCCTCACCGCACAGCGGATCGACGAGAACGCGTCGTACGACGTGCGACGCGGTCTCGACGGGAGCCCGGCATCGGTTAGCGAGGGCTACAACGGCTTCTTCCGGTTCGAACCGGGGACCGGACAGGCGGTCTACACGCTGTTCGGCGCGACCGAGACCCGGTTCGTCGGCGAGACGCGTCGAAACGGGAATGGGTTCTATCAGGTCACGGCGACGAACGTGACGAACCCGAACGCGTTCGCCGACGTGGGCACCACCGACCTGCGGTACCCCTCGCTCCGTGCGCTGGTCGCGCCGAACGGTCTCGTTCGCGAGTACCGTCTCGACTACACCGCGACGCTCGATGACCCGGGGAACCCGAATGAGACGGGCCGAACGGTCCACGTCGACCGCTGGGTGAGCTACACCGACGTCGGGACCACTTCCATCGAACGACCGCCGTGGTACGACGAGGCCGTCGCGAACGCCTCGACGGCGACGACCACGGGCTGAGTGAGCCTACTCGGGCGGGTCGACCCACAGCCGCTCGCCGTCGAGGGTTTCGGGGAATATCTTGCCCGGGTTGAGGGTGTCCGTCGGGTCGAGGGCGTGTTTGACCGCGCGCATCGCTTCGACGCTCGCCTCGCCGTGCTCGGCCACCAGGTACTTGCGCTTTCCCTGGCCGACGCCGTGCTCGCCGGTCGCGGTGCCGCCGAGTTCGATCGCCCGCTCGACGATGGCGTCCGAGACCACCGTCCCCGCCGCGCGTTCGTCGGGGTCGTCGAGGTCCACGAGCACGTTGTAGTGGAGGTTGCCGTCGCCGGCGTGGCCGAAACAGAGGACGTCGAGGCCGTGGGCCGCGGCCTCGTCCTTCGCGAACCGGACCATGGTGGGATAGTCGCTGATCGGCACGGTGACGTCGCCGGGTTTGACGGGTCGGCGCGGCGGGTCGTAGGCGACCATGGCGGGCGCGAGGTCGCGGCGGGCCTGCCAGAGCCGTTCCATCGCCTCACCCGCACCGACCTCAAACCCCGTCGCGCCGCACCGTTCGAACACCTCGCGACAGGTCTCGACCTCGGTTTCGATACCGTGGTTCGCGTGGAATTCGAGGAAGACGAGCGGGGATTCGGGGAGGTCGGTGCCCGAGTAGGCGTTGGCGACCGCGGCGCTCAGCGGGTCGAGGAGTTCGACCGTGGCGACGTCGACCCCCGCTCGCATCGTCGCCGCGATCGCTTCGGCCGCCGAATCGAGGTCGTCGAAGGTCGCCCGCCCGCCGCGAACCTGTTTCGGCCGGCGGGCGAGTTCGAACGTGACCCGGGTCACGACGCCGAGCGTGCCCTCGCTCCCGACGAGGAGGTCGGTCAGATTGTAGCCGCTGGAGGTCTTCTTCGCCCGGCTTCCGGTCTCGATCACCGTGCCGTCGGCGAGCACGGCTTCGAGCCCGAGCACCCAGTCGTGGACCTCGCCGTACTTCACCGTCTTCGCGCCGCTCGCGTCGTTCGCCACCATCCCGCCGACGGTCGAGATGTCGGCGGACTGCGGGAGCGGCGGGAGGAAGAGATCATGGTCGTCGACCGCGTCGTTCACCCTGGAGCCGAGCACGCCCGGTTCGACGTCGACCTGGAAGTCCGCGGGGCGAACGTCGAGAACCGAGTCCATCCGCGTGAGGTCCATGCTCACGCCGTGGTGGGCCGGGAGCGCGTTGCCCTCCAGTCCCGTGCCCGCCGCGTAGGGCGTCACCGGCACCCCTCGCTCGTCGGCGGCCGCGAGCACCGCGCTGACCTCCTCGGTGGCGTCGGGCCAGCAGACCGCGTCGGGCACGACACCTTCGCCCGGCGGCGTCCCCCAGTCGGCGGCGTGGTCGCCACGGTCGTCGCCGCCGAACGAGACCCGGTCGTCCGGGAGGTGGTCGGTCAGGAACGAACAATCGTGATTCATGCCGGTCGTCCGTCCGCCGGCGGCATAAACCACCAGGGCAGGGCGGTCGGACACCGCTCGAAGCGGGACCAGGCTGTGCTCATCCGCCGAACAACCACCGACGGAGACGCGTGACGGGGCCACCCCGCCCCGCCGTTCGGGCCGTGAGGTCGTCGACCGCCGCCTGCACCCGATCGACCGGGTCGGTGTCGAACACCTCGTCGGCGAGCCGGGCGAGGAGCCACTCGGTCGCCTCGACGGCGTCGGCGAGGTCGTCGTAGGAGCCCACCCGGAAGTCGTGGGTGACGGGACCGCGGTCGGCCAGGCGCATCGAGAGGTGGAGGCGGAAGACGTCCGGGCCGTCCGGCCCCCGTTCACCGAGTCGAACCTCGATGGTGGTCGTCTCGGACGGCTGGTACCGATAGCGATGCCAGCGCGTCCCGCCGGCCTCCAACGTCGGCGGCGTCGCCCACCCTGCCGGTGTATCGACCCGATCGTCGACCATACCGGGAGCACACGGCCCGTCCTTATCAAACCGATACCCGTAGCTCTCGGATCGAGACCCAGCGACCACGACTGAACGACCGAGTCCTGTTCGACCGACGGTGTCGATCGACGACGAATCACGAGGGAACGGGTCGCAACCCGTATCACTAACTGATTGGTTAGTCATCATATGTACTCCGAACCCATCTTCCCGATCCACCTGCTCCGTCGGCGGACGATCGCGGGGGTCGACGCCCTGAGTTTCATGGTGGGTATCGGGCTGCTCGGCGGCACGACCTACCTCCCCGTCTTCCTCCAGACCGTGCCGGCCAGTCGGCGACCAACGCCGGGCTGCTCCTCTTGCCGCTCGTCGGCGGCCTCATGGTCACGTCGGCGGCGACCGGCCAGTTCATGACCCGGCTCGGCTACTACAAACCGTTCACCGCGGCCGGCGGGGCGATCGCCGCCGTCGGCTTCTACCTCCTCTCGACGATGGGCCCGGCGACGACCCAGCTCCGATCGAGCCTCTTCATGTTCGTCACCGGGCTCGGGTTCGTCATGCCGACGCTCACGATCGCGGTCCAGAACGTCGTCGACCGGAAGAACCTCGGGGTCGCGACCACCTCGGTGACGTTCAGCCGGACCCTCGGGAGCGGGATCGGGGTTTCGGTGCTCGGCGCGATCCTCTCGAACCAGCTCACCGACCGCCTCGGGAGCAGTTCGCTCGGCCCCGCGGCAGCTGGGAAGCTCGCCGACGCGGGCTCGAACATCAGCCTGCAGGTGCTGGCGGCGCTTCCGGTGAAGGCGGTCCCGGTCGTGAAGACCGCGGTCGCGAACAGCATCGACCAGCTCTTCCTCACCGGCTCGGTCGTGCTCGGACTCGGTTTCCTCATCGCGCTCACCCTTCCGGGCCTCGAGCTCGGCGAGGAGGCGGCCGTCGATATGAACGAGCACGGCGGGTCGTCGACGGAGACCAGCGCCTCGGCGGCGCGACGGGGACCATCGACGCCGACAGCTCCGACGACAGAGGGGTCGTCCGGCTCCGGGCTGGGGTTCGTCCGTGCTCGGCGACCGTCCCTTTCAGCCCGAACGACGGCTCCCGGTTTTCACGACCCGTCTCGCGCGGCTGGAAAGCACGTCACCGGACGTCCATCCGTTCGAACCGAACCCGACCGGCGAGCACCAGCGCCGCCGTGGTGCCGAGGAGCACCAGCGCGCCCCCGAGGTCGTAGGTCCCGCCGACCAGAATCGCGTTCGGGTCGAAGTAGTGCATCGGTGCGAGGCTGCCGAGCCACGCGACGTCCGACCCCACCACGAGCGATTCGAGGAGGTAGAGCCCGAACAGTGTCCCGACCGCGGCGTTGCGCGCGGTCTCGGCCCGGTCGAAGACCACCGAGCAGCCGAGCCCGATCGCCCCACAGCACAGCAGGTACGGGATCGAGAGCACGTGGAGCGCCGCGAGGTCGACGACCGCGAGCGGCTCCTCGACCAGCCACGAACCGGCGTAGAGCACTACGGGAACCACCGCGCTGGCGACGAGGACCGGGACGAGCAACGAGAGGAACTTCTCGACGAGCACGCGCGAGCGCGAGACGGGGGCCGCGAGCAGCGTCTCCATCCGGTGGGCGTCGACGTCGCCCGCGACCGACTCGGCGGCGCTGTAGGCCAGGTAGATCCCGAAGAAGAGGCCCCAGAACAGGGTGTAGTACTCGCCGGCGAGCAACCCCTCGACGCTCGTGAGGCTTTCGAGGCCGAAGGCCGCCCGGAACTGGGGCGGGAGCGCGTCCGCGAGACCCTGAACCTCGCTTCCGGCCACGATCTGCGGTGCGAGCGCGAGGAAGACCAGCCCCATCAGCGAGAAGGCGGCACTGACGCCGAGCGCGCTCCGAACCCGGTGGCGCGCCTCGTAGCGTAGGATCTCGAAGCTCATGTGATGTCCATCCGCCGGAAGCGGAGCTGGCTCGCGACGACGAGGACAGTGGTAACAACGAGCAGGACCGCCGCACCCCCGAGGTCGTAGACCCCATCGAGCAGGATCGCGCTCGGGTCGAAGTAGTGCATCGGCGTGAGGCGTTCGACGACCGCGTAGTCGGTGCCGGTGAGCAGGGTCCGTACGAGGAAGGCCATCACGAGCACGCCGACGGCCCCGCGCTGGGCGAGGCGCTCGTTCGGGAGGAACACCGAGAACGCGAGCCCGACCGCCGCACAGCACAGCAGATATGGAACCGCGAGGATGTGGAGCGCGATCAGGTTCTGGGTGTTCACGGGGTCGTCGATGAGCCGGCCACCGACGTAGATCACTACTGGCGTGACCGCGTTGACCGCGAGGATCGGGACGAGGATCGAGGCGAACGTCTCGGCGACGACGCGTGCCCGAGAGACCGGTGCGGCGAGGAGGGTGTCCAGCCGCCCGCTCTCTATCCCGCCGGCGACGAGCGAAGCCGTAGTGTAAGCGAGGTAGAGCCCGAGCACCAACACCCAGCCGAACTGGTAGAGCTCGACCGATAGCAGCCCGGCGAGGCTGTTGAGGCTCTCTATCCCGAAGCCGACGACCAGCTGGTCGGGATAGCTCTCCAGAATGGCGTCGAGGTCGACGTTCGTGAATGAGGGCGTGAGCGCCACGAACATCGCGCCGTAGAAACACGCCGCGGCGGTTATCGCGCCCGCCACGACGAGCCGGCGTTCGCCCTCGTAGCGCGCGACCTCAAGCACGTTCTTCGCCCCCGCTCGATGGCTCGGTCTCGCCGTAGAACCGCATGAAGACGTCTTCGAGCGGTGCGTCGCCGATGTCGAGGTCGAGAACGTCGTACCTACCGAGGTGGTCGAGGAGCACGTTGTAGTCGCCGGTGTAGGTGAATCGCACGGTCGTTCCCGTCCGCCCGCTCGACGACCCTGGTCGGACGTCGTCTTCGACATCGGCTGCACCCGTCCGTCCTCCATCAGCCGAGGTGTGCGTCGGGGTACGGTCGCTGATGACCTCGACGTCGTGGGCACCGTCGAGCACGAACGCCGCTGGGTCGACGGACTCGCTCACCCGGGCCGAGACGTGCTTGCCGCCGCGGTCGAGCAGGGTCTCGACGGTTTCGAGCTCGACGAGGGTTCCGTTCCGGATGATACCGACACGATCGCAGATCTTCTGGACCTCGCTCAAGACGTGCGAAGAGAAGAAGAACGTCACCCCGCGGGCCTGCTCGTCGCGAACGAACTCGTAGAAGCGCTCCTGCATCAGTGGGTCGAGCCCCGACGTCGGCTCGTCCATGATGACGAGGTCGGGATCGTGCATGAACGCGAGGACGAGCGCGAGCTTTCGTTCGTTGCCCGTCGAGTACTCGCCGATCGTGCGCTCCATCGGCGGGTCGAACAGCTTCAACAACTCCTCGCTTCGTTGGTCGCCCTTGAGCGACGCCTGATAGCGGAGGAATCGCTCGCCCGTGACGCGCTCGTCGAAACCCATCTCCGCCGGAACGTAGCCGAGGTGGCGTTTCGCGTCGATCATGGCGGCCTCGTCGGTCACGTCGCGACCGAGCACGGTCGCGCTCCCGCCCGTCGGCGATTGAAACCCCAGCAGCGTACGGATCGTGGTGGTCTTGCCCGCGCCGTTCGGCCCGAGGAACCCGAACACCTCGCCCTCACGCACCGAAAACGAGAGGTCCTCGATCCCACGGGTCTCGCCGTAGTACTTCGTCAGTCCCTCGGTTCGTAGTGCGGCCATGGCGACTTCCTACGGAGCTACGCCGGAAAATTTCATGAAGCTGTCGGGGGATCGGACGCACGAACGGGAGCGAAAGAATCCTGTCGGTCGGGGTGGGAGGAGACGCATGACGGCGTTCGACGCGACGCGAGCCGCCGCCCGCGAGCGCGACGAGGCCGACCCGCTCGCGGGGTTCGCCGACCGGTTCTCGCTCCCCGACCGGCTCTACTTCGACGGCAACTCGCTCGGGCCGGTCTCCGACGACGCCCATCGCACGCTCGACCGCGTGGTCGAGGAGTGGCGCGAGCTCGGGATCGGGGGCTGGACCGACGCCGACCCGCCCTGGTTTCGGTACGGAGAGTTCCTCGGCGACCGGCTCGCCCCGCTCGTGGGTGCGGCGAGCGAGGAGGTGGTCGCCGCGAACGCCACCACCGTCAACATCCACACCCTCGTCGGGACGTTCCTCGATACCC
>NZ_AOMB01000018.1 GCF_000336675.1 Halococcus hamelinensis 100A6
GTGTATAAGAGACAGGTCGAGAGCGACGACGGGCGCACCATCGACGAGGCGCGCGTGGTCGCCGCGCTCGAAGCACACGACGTGGACCTGGTCTTCCTCCCTTCAGTGCTCTACCGGAGCGGTCAGCTGCTCGACGTCGAACGGCTCACCGCGGCCGCACACCGCACCGGCGCGCTCGTGGGCTTCGACCTCGCACACTCGGTCGGCGTGGTCCCGCACGACCTCTCGGCCCACGGCGTCGACTTCGCGGTGTGGTGTTCGTACAAGTACCTCAACGCGGGGCCGGGAGCCATCGCGGGCCTCTACGTCAACGAGCGCCACTTCGGGACGCGGCCGGCGCTCGCGGGCTGGTGGGGCCACGAAAAAGCCACCCAGTTCGAGATGAACCCCCGATTCACGCCCGCCACCACTGCTGGCGCGTGGCAGATCGGCACCGTCCCGATGATGAGCGCCGCGCCGCTCGAAGGCGCGCTCGACCTCGTTCACGAGGCGGGGATCGACGCGATCCGCGAGAAGTCGCTCGCGCTCACCGACTATCTGGTCGCGCTGGTCGATACCCACCTCGGCGACGAATTTACCGTCGGCACGCCGCGCGACCCGTCGCGCCGCGGCGGGCACGTCGCGTTCGAACACCCCGCCGCCCGCGGGGTCGTCGCCGCGCTCGGTGCCCGCGGCGCGGTGGTGGACTTCCG
>NZ_AOMB01000019.1 GCF_000336675.1 Halococcus hamelinensis 100A6
TCAGAGATGTGTATAAGAGACAGCGCCGACGTCGATGGCGAGGTGACGTAGCGCCTCACTCCAGCACGGTCATCCCGTTTCCGGTGGGTTCGGCGTCCGTCGGGCGAACCCGGACCGCGGCGGCGATCTCGGCGGGGAGCGACACCGTCTCCTCGCGCCCCTCGGGCAGCACGGTCACCATCCCGAACGGCGCGACTTCGCGGACCTCGAGCTCCGTCTCGGGCGTGAGACCCGCGTCCGAGAGGTACGCCAGTATCTCGGGGTCGGTGTCGGCGACCTGGGTCACGACGGCGTGCTCGCCCTCGGCGTACTCCGAGAGCGGGTCGTCGTCGGCCCCGGTGTGTTCGAGGTCCGCGGTGGGGATCGGCGCGCCGTGTGGGTCGGCGGTCGGGTCGCCGAGCACCGCCGCGAGCTCGGTTTCGAGCCGCTCGCTGATGTGGTGTTCGAGGGTGTCGGCCTCGTCGTGGACCTCCGTCCAGTCGTAGCCCAGATGTTCGGCGAGGAAGAGTTCGAGCAGCCGGTGGTGGCGGATGGTTTCGAGCGCGATCAGGGTGCCCTCCTCGGTGAGGCGTACGCCTTTGTACTCCTCGCGCTCGACCAGCCCGTGCCCTTCGAGGCGCTTCATGGTCGCCGTCACCGTCGGCGGGGTGACGTCGAGCGCGTCCGCGATGGCCGACGTCGGCACCGGCTCGTCGCCGTCGGCGAGCTGATAGACCGTTTTGAGGTAGTCCTCGGCCGTCGCGCTCGGCATACCTGTCCTACCTCGCCGACCTACAAAATCGTTGCGTCGGCCCTCGATTCCGTCCTCGCGCGGGTCGAGAAGAACTTCAGGCGCAGGCGGTGGGGGTGTGCTGGGTGTCGGTCTCGCCGGCCACGTCCATGAGTTCGTGGTAGCGGTTCCGGATCGTGACGTTGCTGACCTCGGCGACCTCGCTGACCTCGTCCTGGGTGAGCTTGCGGTTGGTGAGGATGCCGGCGGCGTAGAGCGCCGCGCCCGCGAGCCCGACGGGACTCTTCCCGGAGTGGATCGCCTGCTCCTCGGCGGTGGTGAGGAGTTCGCGGGCGCGTCGCTCGGTCTCCTCGCTCACGTCGAGGTCGGAGGCGAACCGCGAGAGGTACTGCTGGGGTTTCGGTGGGGCGATCTGGAGGTCGAGTTCCTGGTTGATGTAGCGGTAGGCCCGCTTGAACTCCATCTCGTCGACCCGCGAGACCGCGCCGACCTCCTCGACGCTTCGGGGGAGGCCCATCTGCCGGATCCCGGCGTAGAGCGCGGCGGTCGACATCCCCTCGATCGAGCGCCCGGGCAGGAGGTTCTCGGCGAGCGCGCGACGGTAGATCACGCTCGCGGTCTCGCGGACGTCCTTCGGGACGCCGAGCGCGCTCGCCATGCGGTCGATCTCGCCGAGGGCCTGTTTGAGGTTGCGCTCCTTCGAGTTCCGGGTCCGGAAGCGCTCGTCCCAGGTGCGCAGCCGCTGCATCTGCTGGCGCTTGCGAGAGCTCAGGGCGTTGCCGTAGGCGTCCTTGTTCTGCCAGCCGATCTGGCTGGAGAGGCCCTTGTCGTGCATCATCTTCGTGGTGGGCGCGCCGGTGCGCTTCTTCTCGTTGCGCTCGGCGGCGTCGAACGCCCGCCACTCGGGGCCGTGGTCGATCTCGTTCTCGTCGACGACGAGGCCACACTCGTTACAGACGGTCTCGCCGTGCTCCGTATCGGAGACGAGCCGGCCGCCACACTCCGGACAGACCTGTTCGGTCTCGTCGGTCGTGGGCTCCTCGACCGTCTCCTGGGTCGTTCGTTCGCTCGATTCGTGCGCTCGGATGCGTGTCGTGTTACCTTCCAATATCGTATGGGTGAGCGGATGCTCGAATGGTGATGTTCGCTGACGGTACAACGGGATTTCTACAGTGTACGATACGGGGTCGGACTATTTAAAGGCTCCGGCCGTTTGCCGCCGGATATCGGTGCCGAGACGGAGTGAGCGGCCGATATTGGGTGGAGGGCTCGCGGAAAAAGTCGATACACGAACGCCGGCTATCTGACGTACGAGCTCCGCGACCCGCAGGGGCTACAGGCGTTCCCCGCAGCGCTCGCCGACCGGTCGTCTGAACTCTGCGGAAACCAGTAGGTTGAGGTTCGGTCGGCGTCGAGCGGTGATATGAGCCTCGAACGCGAGCACGACTGTCCCGACTGCGGCGAGCGACGGCAGTTCTATCGCGCCGCGAGCACGACGCTCCACCTCGGCGAGAAAGTCAAGTGGCGCTGCCCCGACTGTGGCTACGCGTTCGTCACCATCGGCGACGAGATCACCTCCGCACCGGATCCCGCCTGACGACCGCTAGCAATGCCGAGCCACCCCGACCGGCCATGAATAGCCCCAGTCGGTAGCAGATCTTTTTATACGCTGAGCACCAACCATCCGGCAACGATGTACACGTGTGGTGTGGACGAACGCGCGGACGACGAGGGATGACCCAGCCCTCGTTCGAACCCGTCGATACCGGAATCGCAGTTGTAGACCCGATAGAGCGCCACCAGTACACGCTCTCGACGCCGGATCCGGTCACGCCCGAACCCGCCGGAACGGGGCCGTTCCGGTTCCCGGTCGAGGCCGCCGTCTCGGTTCGCACCAGCTCGTTCTCGTTGCCGAGCGTCGTCACGATCCACGTCCGAGATGGGAGCGGAACCCCGGTCCGGACGGTCGAACACTTCGCGGACGAGCACCTGCCCGAGGGGACCTACGGCGTCGAACTGAACGCGCCCGTGAAGCTCTACCTCGCGGTCGAGAGCTCGGTCAGCCTCGCCGCCGACGCCGAACGGATGTCGATCGAGTTCGGCGAGGAGGTCGACGTACTGGTGGGCGCGCGCTCGCACCACGACCGGCCGGCGGCGACGGTGCGGACGCCGGCCGACCCGGAGANATGTCGATCGAGTTCGGCGAGGAGGTCGACGTACTGGTGGGCGCGCGCTCGCACCACGACCGGCCGGCGGCGACGGTGCGGACGCCGGCCGACCCGGAGAGCATGATGCAGGCGATTTCGACGTTCGGCTCGGCGCTCAAGACCACCTCACCCGAGCGCTCGTATCCGACCCTTCGAGGGCACCCGCCGACGGTCGAACTCGGCGAGGAACTCGACCTCGGGGGGCTCGAACCGCCCGA